>JASHTO010000132.1 GCA_030040515.1 Terriglobia bacterium | reverse complement strand
TGCATATACGACGACCTTTCCAAGCACGCCGTGGCGTATCGCGAGATCTCCCTTCTGCTGCGGCGCCCCCCCGGCCGCGAAGCTTATCCCGGCGACGTCTTCTATCTTCACTCCCGCCTTCTGGAGCGCGCTGCGAAAGTCAACAAGGAATTGGGCGGCGGCTCGCTGACGGCACTGCCGATTATTGAAACTCAGGCCAACGACGTCTCCGCCTACATTCCGACCAACGTCATCTCCATTACCGACGGGCAGATTTACCTGGAGAGCGACCTGTTCAACAGCGGCGTGCGCCCGGCTGTGAACGCCGGCATCTCCGTTTCGCGCGTAGGCGGCAACGCGCAGATTGACGCCATGAAGTCCATCGCCGGAATGTTGCGCCTGGAAATGGCCCAGTTCCGGGAGTTGGCCGCATTCGCGCAGTTCGGCAGCGATTTGGACAAAGTTACGCTGGCGCAGCTCAATCGCGGCAAGCGGCTGGGAGAAATTTTGAAGCAGGACCAATACAAACCCCTGCCGGTGGAGAAGCAGATCACCATTATTTTCGCCACCACCAGCGGCTATCTCGATGACCTGGCCGTTGATCAATGCCTGCCTTTCGAACAGGCACTCTACGAATTCATGGACACGGCTTATCCGCAGGTCGGAAAGCAAATCGTGGAGAAGAAGGAACTCACGGAGCCGCTGCGCGAGGAAATGAAAAAGATGCTCGATGAATTTAAAGCGAAGTTTGTGGCGGACCAGAAGGCAAAGGCGTCTTGAAGCAAGAGCTGGAAATTCGAAACTCGAAATCCGCCTGGGTGTCGATAGTTTCTAGTTCGAGTTTCTAATTTCGAGTTTTCAGTTTCCAGCTTCAAGTTTCGAGGCTTCGAGTTAACGACGATGGCAGCACTGATTGACATTCGACGGCGCATCCGTTCGGTAAAGAGCACGCAGCAAATCACCCGGGCGATGAAAATGGTGGCAGCGGCGCGGCTGCGCCGGGCCCAGGACCGCATTTTCAACGCCCGGCCGTACGCCAACCAAATGATGGCGCTGCTTTCCAGTGCGGCCGCGCGCATCTCGGACCGTTCGCATCCGCTGCTGGCGGAGCGGCCCATCGTGCGGCAGCTTCTGGTACTGGTCACAGCGGACCGTGGTTTGTGCGGAGCCTTCAACACCAATCTGATTCGCGCCGCGCAGACTTATCTTGAAGAGCACCGCGAGCGGGAAATCTCCATCATCGCGGTGGGCCGCAAAGGACGCGATTATTTCGCGCGCCGGCCGGCCAAGGTGATTGGCGAGCACATCAACATTTTCGGCCGCCTGGAATTTGCCCAGGCCCAGCCCATTGCGCAAAGCATCATTGAACTTTATCAGGAAGAGAAAGTGGACTCGGTGGATTTCATCTACAACGAGTTCAAATCGATTATGACCCAGCGAGTGATGGTGGAGCGCTATCTGCCCATCAAGCCGATTGTCCCGGCCACGGGCGAAGCGCTGGTCGATTACATCTACGAACAGCCTGCGCAAGATATTTTCAACCTCCTCCTCCCACGCTACGTGGAGATTGAGGTTTACCGCGCCTTGCTCGAGTCCCAAGCCGCGGAATTGGCAGCGCGCATGACGGCCATGGAGGCGGCTACCAACAACGCCCGGGACATGATCGATTCTCTGACGCTTTACATGAACCGCGTCCGCCAGTCGGCGATTACGCGCGAAATCATCGAGGTGGTGAGCGGCGCGGCGGCAACGTGAGGAAGGCACTTAACGGCTCACGGTCAACACCCCAAGGCCACGCAAGAGGAATGAGGGAGAAGGCGCACGGACTCGGTTCTAACTGTAAGCTGTGAGCTGTTGGCTCTCAGCTTCACCAAAGGAAGGATTCGAAATGGCAGAGCAACATGTTGGCAAAGTGGTGGAAGTAATCGGCCCGGTGGTGGTGGTGGCGTTTGAGGGCGGCCATCTTCCTCCCATTTACAATGCCGTGCGGATTACCTCCGAGGGATTTGAAGCACCGGTGCCCATCGACGTTATTGCCGAGGTCGAGCAGCACCTGGGCGAAGGACGCGTCAAGTGCGTATCCATGCAGCCCACGGACGGCATGGTGCGCGGCATGAAGGTTGAGGACCAGGGCGGGCCGATCACCGTGCCGGTGGGGAAGGGCGCGCTGGGCCGCGTGATGAACGTCATCGGCCAGCCCGTGGATAAACTCGGCCCCGTGGATTGTAAGGAACGATGCCCATTCATCGCCATGCTCCTTCGCTGGAGGATCAGAACACCAAGCTGGAACCTTTTGAAACGGGCGTGAAGGTGATCGACCTTCTCGAGCCCTACCTGAAAGGCGGCAAGACCGGTCTGTTCGGCGGCGCCGGCGTGGGCAAGACTGTCATCGTCATGGAAATGATTCACAACGTGGCGATGAAACACGGCGGCGTCTCGGTATTTGCCGGGGTGGGCGAGCGAACACGCGAAGGCAACGACTTGTGGCTGGAGATGCAGCAAGGCGGCGTGATGGTGGCGGGCGATCCGGAAAAATCCAAGGTGGCACTGATTTACGGCCAGATGACCGAACCGCCGGGGGCGCGCCTGCGGGTGGGGCTGACGGGCCTTACCGTGGCGGAATATTTCCGCGACGTGGGCGGCCAGGACGTGCTGCTGTTTGTTGATAACATTTTTCGATTTACGCAAGCGGGTTCGGAGGTTTCGGCGCTGCTCGGCCGCATGCCTTCCGCCGTTGGCTACCAGCCCAACCTTTCCACCGAAATGGGCGACCTTCAGGAGCGTATTACCTCCACCAAGACGGGTTCCATTACCTCCGTGCAGGCCATTTATGTGCCTGCTGATGACCTGACGGACCCCGCGCCCGCCACGGCGTTCTCTCACCTGGACGCCACCACCGTGCTGAACCGCGCGCTGGTGGAAATCGGAATCTATCCCGCCGTCGATCCTCTCGCCTCCAGCTCCCGCGTGCTGGATCCGCGCATTGTGGGGCACGAGCACTACGACGTGGCGCGCGGTGTAAAAGCGATCCTGCAAAAATACAAGGACCTTCAGGACATCATCGCCATCCTGGGGATGGACGAGCTTTCCGAAGAAGACAAGCTCACGGTGGCGCGCGCGCGCAAGATTCAACGATTCTTATCTCAGCCCTTCTTCGTCACCAAGCAGTTCACGCGCATGGACGGGCGCTACGTGAAGCTCGAGGACACCATCAAGGGCTTCCGCGAGCTGGTGGACGGCAAGCACGATGCCCTGCCCGAGAAGGCCTTTTATATGGTCGGCACCATCGAAGAAGCGCAGGAGAAAGCAGAGAAGCTGAAGTCCGCGGCGTGAAGAAATCAGGTGATCGGGAGAACGGATGATCGGATGAACAGAATCTTCTGAGCCTTTGCATCAGCTTTGCGATCACCCGGCCACCGAATTACCGATAATCAAACACTATGGCAGAAGCCACGCTTCCAACCGAGATTCGCCTCGACATTGTGACGCCGGACCGTTTGGCCGCGCACGAGGCAGTGACGGGTGTCACACTTCCCGGCAAGAATGGCTATTTGGGAATTCTGCCCGGGCACGCACCACTGCTCACGGAGCTCGTCCCCGGCGCGCTGGAATATACCGCCTCAGGAGCCCAACACACCATGGTGGTGAATTGGGGGTTCGCGGAGGTCCTGCCCGATCGCGTCATCGTGCTGGCGCAGACCGCCGAACGCGCGGAGGATATCGACGTGGAGCGCGCCGAGAAAGCCAAGGAGCGCGCCGAAGAGCGCCTGAAGCGATTCACTGACCCGGAAGTTGACATGGAGCGGGCGCAGGAAGCGCTTCGCCGTGCCATCGCAAGACTCGAAACTGCCAAGAGAATCCCGGAATGATTTTACCTTCCACCTTTCCCTCCCGGAGGGATGTTATGCCGAGCGAATCCATCGTGATTATCGAGGGCGACATCACCCGGCAAAACGTGGACGCCATTGTGAATGCGGCGAACACTTCACTGCTGGGTGGCGGAGGCGTCGATGGGGCGATTCACCGCGCGGCGGGACCGGAACTTCTGGAAGAATGCCGCGGTTTGCACGGCTGCCCCGCCGGCGAGGCCAAGATTACCAGCGGATATCGCCTGCCGGCCCGCTGGGTCATCCACACCGTGGGCCCAGTGTGGCGCGGCGGCAAGGATTTTGAGGATGAATTGCTGGCTAACTGCTACCGCAGGTCGCTGGAGGTTGCCGTCCAGAACCGCGTGCGCAGCCTGGCGTTTCCTGCCATCAGCACAGGCGCTTACGGATTCCCCCTGCAGCGCGCCACACGCATCGCCATCCGCGAAGTGCGGGCTTTTCTCGAAACCAACCCGGCCATTGAAAAGGTCTTCTTCGTCTGCTTCGATTCCTACACGCGCAACGTGTATGAAAGCGTCCTGGCGGAGGATGTTTAGGCGCGAGGCGCGCCCGTGCTGTAGCGGCGGTCTACGACCGCCGCTACAGTAATCATGGGCCGCACCCTGCCTTCTCGTTTGCTTGACTTCCCGATACCCTTCGGATAGTTTTCTCGGGAAAGCCGTACGCGGAACCAATTTATGAAGAAAGCCTGGGGGCGGTGGGTGTGGCTTGCCGTTGGGGCCGTCGTCATCGTCCTGATTTTCTATAACCTGCGCAGCAACCCTGAGTGGCGGGATTTCCGCTGGCACCGCCTTTGGGGCTCGATCGTCGGGGCACGCCTGGACTTTTTATTGATCTCGGCACTCCTTGTCTACAGTTCATATGTCGTCAGAGCGATTCGCTGGCGATTCTTTATGGCACCCATCAAGGCGGCTTCCCTGTGGGTTCTATTTGTCGGCCAGGTTCTGGGGTTCAGCTCCATTTTCCTGGTAGGCCGCCCGGGCGAGCTGGTTCGTCCCGCCTACATCGCAAAAAAGGAAGAAGTGTCCATGAGCAGTATGGTGGCGGTGTGGCTGCTGGAGAGAGTGTTTGACACCATCGCCATGGTCATCCTTTTTGCCGCGGCCATTTATTTTGAGCCGGTGAATCCGGACACCCCCAAGGGCGTCACCGTTCTCCACGCGATGCATGAAGGCGTACACGTCTTATTCGCTTTTTCCGCCCTGCTGATTGCCCTTCTGGTGCTCTTCCGCTTCAAGGCCGCGGCGATGACCGCAGGAACCCTGAAGGTTTTTGCTTTTCTCCCCCAACGCGCCATGCACTCCTTCACGCATTTCCTGTATTCGTTCAGCGAAGGCTTGAGTGTGATTCGCGATTGGAAAGGGCTGGCCGGCAGCGTGGTGACCACGACGATTCTCTGGATCATCAATACGACAATTTTTTGGCTGGTATTCAAGAGCGTAAGGCACCGACTTGGCCATCTGCCCTGGCTGGCCGCGGCGCTGACGCTCTTCTGCGCGGCTTTAGGCCTGCTCGTGCAATTTCCGGGAATCGGCGGTGGCTACCAGGTGGGAGTGATTCTGGCCCTCACGGAGATCTTCAATGTTTCGGCGGAATCCGCCACGGGAGCGAGCATTCTGGTCTGGATCATGATGTCCGTCCCCACGCTGGCGCTGGGAATGGTTCTGCTCGTTCACGAAGGATTGTCCATCCGTAAGCTCGAGGCCATTACCGAAGAGGAAGAGCGGGCGGTCGGGATGGATTGATTCGTTTCAAACTGAGGTGAAATAGCCACGTGAGATGTCCACTCTGCGGGCACTTGGAAGACAAAGTTGTGGATTCGCGCGAGGCGAAGATTGGTGACACCATTCGCCGTCGCCGTCAATGCGCCAAGTGCCGCCGGCGCTTCACCACCTATGAACGAATCGACGAAATTCCCTACATGGTGGTGAAGAAAGACGGCCGCCGTGAGAAGTTTGACCGGCAGAAGGTGCTGACTGGTTTGCTGAAGGCGTGCGAGAAGCGGCCCGTGCCCATGGGGAAGCTGGAAGCGCTGGTGAATGAGATTGAAGCCCACGTGGCGGAATCACCCGATCGCGAACGCCCCGCCACGGAGCTGGGTGAAATGGTGATGAATCGCCTCAAAAAACTCGACAAGGTCGCCTTCGTGCGGTTTGCTTCAGTCTACCAGGACTTCAAAGACGTCCGCGAGTTCATGGATGAGCTGAAGGATCTGCTGAAGACAAAAGGAAAATGAGATGTAAATCAGGTAGCCACGGTCAATGCTTTTTTGACCGTGGGCTTTTTTCGTCACCGAAGAACCCACGGTACGTATCATCCGGTACGTACCCACGGTCAGAAAGGCACTGACCGTGGCTTAATCATCAAGGCTGCCGGCCAAATCCCGGTCGAAGATAAATGCCCCAAAGGTCTTGAACGTCTCGAACCCCAGCCGGTGGTAGAGCCGCACGGCGCCGGAGTTGGCATCGGTCACAGTCAAGGTGACCTGTTCGAATCCGGACTGGGCGAGGTCGCGGAATGCCGCCTCCATCATTGCCGTTCCGATGCCGACGCCTTGAAATGACCTTCCCACGCCTACCTGGGGAATATGCGCCGTGCCGGGCCGCACGGTCGTGACCGTCAAAATTCCCGCCAAGCGCTGCGTGGGGCGGTGAACGGCCATGCGCGAGACACGCGCCAGGAAATCCCCGCACCCCTGGTTCTGGAAGATATTGTCAATCAGCCGCGTCGAGCCCATCATGGATTTGTACTGATCGTTGATCATGGCGTCGATGTGTCCGCGGTAGGACTGGTAAAGCAAGTCCGCCGCCTCATCGTGGAAGCGCTTGTCCCAGGGTATGAGTTCGATGCTCTGCTGCCACCAGGCATTTTGCGCCGGAAGCTGTGTTCCCCCCTCCCCTGCGCCCTGCCGCCGGCGACTTTCCAGGTAGAGCGTCATGAAACGCCGCAAATAGGTCCTGAAGTTTCGGGGCTGGAAGCACAACTCCAGTTCCTCACGCTCGAAGTGGGGAAGCTGCGCCTCAATCCGCCGCAGCCCCGGCGTGGCCAGAAGGGTCTCAAGCGAATGTTCCAGCAGATCGTGCTCGTGCCCCCGGCCGCTGAAGTCCGGATGAATGAAGAGGTCCCCGACAATCCCTTTTTCACCGTCGTAGAAAAAGAAACAGTAGCCGCGAATTTTCCCGCGCTCCACCAGGGCGTAACCAGAGAGCCGCTTGTCGCGCAGGCAGGCGTTGATGACGCGCGCCGAGGCGGCAAAATCCCAGCGCATCCTCTCATTCCACACCACTCCCTCAGCCTCCAGGAGACTTGAGAAATCCTTGGGCTCAAACCTGCGAATATCGATGATCTCAAATTCCAAGCCCAAGTCCTTTTCTGCGCGCCCCCACACGGACAACTTGAAGAGTGGTAATTCCAGAATACCGGAATGACCGGAGTTTCAACATCATCGGCGAACAACAGCGCAAGTATAACCCAGATTCCCCGCCCCATAGAATGTAGCGCTCCGAATCCGCCGCAAGAGCAGGAGGCACAGCTCCGGCCCCCGCATCGCTTGAAATTTAACGTGCGGCATGACAATCTCCGTGCCTGGGAATAGAATTGCGAATTTGAGTTTAGGGTCAAGACCGCCAGTCGCGCCCGAGCGCAAAGGAAATGTATGATCGTCCCCTTCTTTGACCTGAAAGCCCAGTACGCCTCACTGCGCGAAGAGATTTTGGCCGCGCTTGACCGCGCGGGCAGCAAGGCGGCGTTCATCCAGGGGGAAGATGTTGACGCCCTCGAGCAGGAATTTGCCGCCTACTGCGAAGTGAAGCATTGCGTGGCACTGAATTCGGGCACCAGCGCACTGCATCTGGCGCTTCTTGCAGCGGGCGTTAAGGCCGGCGACGAAGTGATCACCACTTCCAACAGCTTCATCGCTACAGCGGAAGCGATTTCATATACCGGAGCACGGCCGGTCTTCGTGGATATTGACCCGCGCACGGCGAACATCGATGTGGGCAAAGTCGCCGCGGCCGTGACTTCGCGCACGCGCGTCATCCTGCCGGTACACCTTTACGGCCTCGCGGCGGAGATGGACTCCATCTTGAAAACCGCCACGCAGCACGGCTTGATGGTTATTGAGGATGCGTGCCAGGCGCACGGGGCGCGCTACCGCGGCGCGCGCGTGGGGAGCATTGGCAAATCTGCGGCTTTCAGTTTTTATCCCTCCAAAAACCTGGGCGCCTACGGCGAGGGCGGCGCCCTCACCACCAACGACGACGCCATCGCGGCACAAGCGCGAGCGCTGCGCTCGCACGGCGAATCGCGCCGCTACTTCCACGACATCATGGGTTTCAACTATCGCATGAGCGGCTTTCAAGGAGCGATTCTGCGCCTCAAGCTGCGGCACCTGGACAAATGGAACGCGCGGCGAAGAGAATTGGCGGAAATTTATCGCCGTACGCTGGCCGGCGCGCGTGTGGAACTTCAGGATGCGGGCGCGCCCGGCGAACGCGTCTTTCATCTGCTGGTGGTTTACGTGGCGGATCGCGATGCCGTTCGCGCCAAATTGGAAGAACGCGGCGTGGGCACGGGCGTGCATTATCCATTGCCCATTCACTTGCAGAAGCCCTATCAATCCCTGGGCTATCGGCAAGGCGATTTTCCCCACACCGAGCGCGCCTGCGAACGCGTCATCAGCATGCCGCTCTACCCCGAAATGACCCATGAACAAGCAGCATACGCCGCCCAGACCCTGCGTGAGATTGCTGGCGACCGGTGACCCGGAGGGATAATCGAAGCTCCAAATCCGGAAGGCATGACAGGTTTAAACCGAACGGCATGACGCAAAAACACAGTTACGCATGGATGGATTTCCTCTGGCTGGTGTTTCTCGCAGGGCTGGCGGTGCTCGAGCCGCGCCTGGAAATCCACAAGCAGCTCACCCTGCTCGCCATCGGCGTGTTTCAACTCTTCGAATACCGCCTCCTGGAGCACCTTCCCCAACGCGGCCGAATCTACAGCGTGATCATTAAGATTTTGCTGGGAACGCTGCTGGTGGACCACACGGGCGGAATATTCAGCAGCTACTATCTCATCTACTTTGTGCCGGTGGTGGCGGCGGCCATGTACTTTGACCTGTGGGCCACGCTGGTGTGGACAGGTCTGGCCTCCGCGGCCTACTACTCGTTTGTTTTCTGGAATCTGAAGGAATTCATCGATGTCAATTCCGGCCTGCCCATGTATGAAGTATCCGCCGAAACGATCACGGAACTGGCCATCCGGAGCCTGTTCTTCTTTCTGGCCGCGGTGGTGGTGAACCGCTTCGTAACGGAGAACCGCGACCAGGCACAGCGCTACCGGCAACTTGCCGAAACGCTGGCGGAGACCAATCGGCGCCTCGAACAGGCGCAGGAGGAGGCGCGAAGGTCGGAACGCCTGGCGGCGCTCGGACAGCTCTCCGGCGGCCTGGCGCACGAATTGCGCAACCCCCTTGCCGTCATCAAGGGTTCGGCAGAGACCCTGATGCGCAAGGTGGCCAATACGGACTCCATCACCACGGAGCTGGCCGGGTACATTTCGAGCGAAGTCAATCGCATGAACGCGCTGGTGACTCGCTTCCTGGATTTTGCTCGGCCGCATCACCTTGAGCAGCGTGAGGAGCAGGTTCCGCCGCTGATCGAGCGGGCGCTGAAGGCGGCGCGCGACCGCTGGCCCGATGCCAAAGTTGAGGTGCAGCGGCAAATTGCGCCGGACCTGCCCAAATTGATGCTGGATGCAGATTTAATCGAGCGCGTCTTCACCAACCTGGCGCTCAATGCCTACGAGGCGATGGGCCGCGAGGGCGGAGTCTTGCGCGTGGGCGCGGTCCATGTGACCGATGGCAAGCGCGGCGTGCGAATTACATTCCAGGACACCGGTCCGGGAATTCCTGCCGGACTCCGCGAGCAGATTTTCAATCCTTTTTTCACCACCAAGGAAACCGGCGTGGGATTAGGCCTCTCCATCACCTCAAAGATCGTGGACGACCACCGGGGATCGATTCGTGTAACGAGCGGACCCGGCAAAGGCGCGTGCTTCGAGGTCTATCTGCCGGAAGGCGGTGCGGCAGAACCCGCCGCCTGATTGAAACGCCTGTTCACTAGCGCGGATTGAATGGCTCGCCGCCATGGGGCGAGTCGTGGGTCAGTTCGGAATCCAGCGCGCCGGCCGCGGCGGGCGGGGCGACCGCGCCTTTGAAGAGAATGTCCGATGCCGCGATTTTCCGGCCGTAAAGTTTTTCGTTTGAATCGTTGTCCTGCTTGAACATCTGACCGTCGAGTGAAACCCCCGCGAAAACTCCGCGCGCGCGCGAGTAGGTAAGAATCTCCGCCTGCATTTGCAGGTCCGTAGCCCCCTGGGCATCGCGGCCCACAGGCCCGGCCGCGGCGGAAGCGTCCGCGCCCAGCTTGGTGCTGTCGTGCACCAGCTTTTCAGCGCCGCGCCCGTTCATCACCACCAGGACGAAATCCGTTTCCTGGCCGCCAATCTGGAATCCGAAATTCGCGCCGCCCACCATGAACATGGAAGGCGCGCCCCACGGCCCGTTGCCGTTTTGGCGGCACACCATCGCTCCGCGGCCGTAGGTCGCGCCGAACACGAATGCAAGTTTCTTCTCAGACGGAATGATCCCCACGCAGACCGCCTTATTCAACAGGTCGCGGGGAATGGTCTGCTCCGGAGTTTTCATGATTTCTGAAAGGACTTCCGCCGATCGTTCCAGCCGCTCCGTATCCTTGTCGTCCGCCCTGCCCAGGCAGGCGGATCCGCAAAATACCAGTGTGAGTGCAATTGCTATCCCATATCGCATTCTCGAACCCTCCATCGAAAATTCGGGCTGCCCGACTCTCGCCGGATACCGCACTCGCAGCCCGCAAATAACGTCGAAAGCTTTATTGTGCCACAACGCGCCGGAGGGGGATAGCTTCCGCAACTTCAGGTAGTGCCTCGGTCTGAGTTTGGAGCGCCCGTTCCCTGCAACGCGGTTCGCCGCAACTCTTTGTAGCGGCGCTCTACGAGCGTCGAGTCGTAGGGGGTTGCCCCCACCACCAAGAATATTTGTACATGTCGTAGACGATGCCTGACCCCGGAGAGGAGAAGGGTTCCGGGGTTGGCCCATAGGGAGCGTACATGATGTATTGGGCTTGAACCATTTGCGCTCCGGTGGGCGTATCGGCAGCAAAGTTGCTGATGTCGGAGGGGGGAATGACCGGGCCCGCAGAAGGCGCGGGGGACGGGTTGAACGTGTTCTGATCGGGCAGCATGGCCAAGAACATCTTCGCGAATCCAAGAACATTGAGGCTCGGCCAGATGAGCATTCCATTCAAATAGAGGAGCATGGGGAAATCCGACGGGGAGAATGGGGCGCCCGTATAGTATTCCGAAGGGGTCGGCCTCTAACCTAAGCTCTTAACCGAAGAGAAAAAGGCAGTCAAGGCCGCGTAACTGGTAAAGCCCACAAGCAAATTCGGTAATGGCCAAATTACACCTGCCTCTACCCACAGAATACGAAGCGTGGAAATCGGTATCGAGGACTCCAGCATCGTCCGCTTCGGATCGACCGGCGTCCTGACGCCGCGCAAAGGTACTTTGAGCCCTGTCGCTGCATTAACGCCTGCCGGATTCGACGAGGATGGGGGCATCTTTATCCCACCCCCCAGGTTGCTTCCGGGCGGGCCCATATCGATGCCACCGCCCCACGCGGAATTCCCAGCCAACACTGTCGTTTTCGGAGCATGGACCCACTGATTCACCAGCGCGTTCCATTTTGCGTTAAATATTCCAAGCGATGATGGCATTGAAATTGCCTATCCTGTTGAGGGATTGGTGTCTATGGGTGAAAATGCGCAGGCAGGCGTGGCGTCCGGGGGCGGGTCGAGGGGTGGGTCCGCGTGGGCGGAACCGCATGTAGCGTGGCTGTCCCCAGCCGCGCCCAGTCTCCCGGCTGGGGTCCGATTTCTGGTCCGATCTGGTCGGACCATCGGACTCCAGAAACAGGAAAGCCTACACATGTTGGCCTTCAAAAAGGCGAATCCGAGCCAAAAAAAGATATTAAAAATAAAGGAAGGTCCGGATAAGTTTATGAAAACAAAGGACCGGGTGTAAAAATTACATCATTTAAGAGCATCCTCCCGCGATTCCCAATTAAAGGCTGCCCCCAGCCCACTGCCTTGGCCTTTCCGGCCGGACCTTTCAAACGGCACGGGGTTCGCTATGCGGGCGTGAAAATTGATATAGTGTCTGCACGCGCCGGCGTGGCCATCGCCAAGGTCAGCCGCACGCGCCGCGCAATTCCCTTCGGAGGCCAAGGGTGATTACCAAGTCTTCGCAGATTTCCATCCCGCATCGCCGGCGATTTCTGACTCAGGGAATGCTGGGCGCGATTGGCGCAGCCTCCGGCCCGCTGATGGCGAGCGCCAAGTCCGCCTCCGGCGCCCCTCACGGGGCTGGGCACTTCGAGCTGAATGAGGCCACCCTTCCCGCGCTCGCGGAGGGGATGAAGTCCGGCAGGTTCACGGCGCGTTCACTTGCCCGGAAGTATCTGGAGCGCATCCACAAGCTTGACAAATGGCTGCACGCGGTCATTGAACTGAATCCCGACGCCCTGGCCATCGCCGATCAGATGGACCGCGAGCGCAAATCAGGCAAGGTGCGCGGGCCTCTACACGGCATCCCGGTGCTCATCAAAGACAATATCGCCACGCATGACCGCATGCAAACCACTGCTGGGTCGCTCGCGCTGGTGGGCTCCGTGCCGCCCAAGGATTCCTTCGTGGCGAAGCAACTGCGCGACGCCGGCGCGGTGATTCTGGGAAAATCCAATTTGAGCGAGTGGGCTAACATCCGCTCATCGCATTCCACCAGCGGCTGGAGCGGGCGGGGCGGCCTGACGCACAACCCCTATGCGCTGGACCGCAACCCGAGCGGCTCCAGCTCCGGATCGGGCGCCGCTGTGGCCGCGAATTTCTGCGCCATTGCCATCGGGACGGAGACCAACGGTTCGATCATCTCACCCTCGAATGCCAATGGTCTGGTGGGCATCAAGCCGACGGTAGGATTGGTGAGCCGCGCCGGCATTATTCCCATCTCCCACAGCCAGGACACTGCCGGACCCATGGCGCGCACCGTCACCGACGCCGCGATTTTGCTGGGAGCATTGACCGGCACGGACCCGGACGATCCCGCTACTTCCGCCACTCCGAATCCGGCTGTGCCCCGGCGGGTGTATACCGACTACACGCAGTTCCTTGACCCCAAGGGCCTGGCAGGCGCGCGCCTGGGCGTGATGCGGAAGCGATTTGGCTTCATTGACGCGGTGGACGGCCTGATGGAGCAGGGCCTAAGCGTCCTGAAGAGCCAGGGCGCCGTGCTGACTGATCCCGCCGACATTGCCACCATGGATCAGATCGGCCCGGCGGAAGGGTTGGTGCTGCAATATGAGCTCAAGGCCGACCTGAATGCCTACCTCGAGTGGCTCGGCCCGCAGGCTCCCGTGCATTCG
>JASHTO010000010.1 GCA_030040515.1 Terriglobia bacterium | reverse complement strand
TTCAGGCCTTAATTCAGGAAATGCCAAAAATTGTGGAGAAATTGAAGCCCATTACGCGGCACATTCAGTTGACGGCCCACAACCTTCAACAAAGCACGCAGACGATTATTCCGGCCTCGCCGGAATCGAACCTGCCCACCGTAAGGTTGCAGCAGGAATCCCCCTACATGCAGTTTTTATTGCGGGGCATCGGATCGGTTTACGCCTTCATGGTTACGGTGATGTTCATTCCCTTGCTGGTTTTCTTCATGCTCACCTCGAAGAACCACTTATGGGCGGCGTCGCTGAACCTTTTTCCCATTCACCGCCGGCAGCAAGCGGAGGATGTCATCGATGCGATCGCCCGCATGCTGCGGGAATTCGTGGTGGGGAACCTGCTTGTGGGGCTGATTTCCGCCGGCATTATTACACCGGTGTTCGCGGTCATCCATCTTCAGTATGCTTTGTTGATGGGCCCGCTGGCCGCACTTCTCAGCCTGGTGCCTTACATCGGCGTGGCGCTGGGAATTCTTCCACCCCTGTTGGTGGCCTTGATGCAATTTGATACCACGGGGCCGTTTATCGCCATCGGCATAACGGTGGTGGTGGTGCATTTCCTGGCTGTGAACATTCTCACGCCTAAATTTGTGGGTGAGCGCGTCAACCTGAATGCGCTTTCGGTGACCATTTCCATGATGTTCTGGTCCTGGCTGTGGGGAGGATTCGGATTGATTCTCGCCGTACCCATCACCGCCGCAATTAAAGCGGTGTGCGATAACGTTGAGGTTTTGAAGCCCTACGGGGCCTGGATGGGAGAAGGGTCAGGGTAGGTGGCAGGTTGCAGATTTTGAAGAGCGTCCTGCGACCCAAGCTGAACCACTTCTTTCTCAACCTGCGACCTACCGCCTATCCCCACGCAACTCCTTCACCCGTTCAACCAGCAAACTGCAATCCTGAAAAATTCGAATACCGGCAATTCCCGCCGCGCCGTTTTCGCGGCAAGCGGAAACGCGGTCGAGAGTGATTCCGCCCAAGGCGAACACCGGAATGGAGATTTGCCGGGTGACTTCGCGGAGCTGGGCGAGCCCGAGCGGCGGGCCATAGGGAAGTTTTGAGGGAGTTTCGAATATCGGCCCGAGCAGGATGTAATTCGCCCCCGCCGCTTGCGCCGAAAGCGCTTCCTCGAGTGAGTGGGAGGAAACTCCCACAACAAATTCCGGCGGCGCCAGCTTTCGAACCGAGTCCGCCGGCATGGAGCGCGTGCCTAAATGCACACCGTGGGCTTTGGCGGCGATCGCCACGTCCAGACGATCATTTACCATCACGCGAGTTTTTCCATGCCCACGGGCGTGCTCAAGCGCTTCGTCCGCGAGGGCAAGCAAGCGGCGCGCGGGAAGATCTTTCTCGCGAATCTGCACCCAATCCACCCCCGCGGCGATGGCGTCCGCAATGCAGCTTTCCAGACTTCGGGTCTTGAGTTGCTTGCGGTCCGTGATGTAGTAAAGCTGGAGATGCGCGGGCATATTAAAGTGGGTGGTTAGGTAGGGAAAGAAGGGAGTTATTTTGGGTGGGGAGAGGTTTTTCCCAACATTCAACCTACTACCTTCCACCGGTTCTTTCGCTACTTCCTGACGATTCCCAAATCACGGCGCAAACGCCACAACTCGAAGAACGCTAGCCACACATCCGCCAATCCAAGGCCGGAAATCGCTCCGCGCAAAAAATAATTGTGCGCGACGCTGGCCACCGGTGGATAGTGACCCACAAAGTAGTTTTTGGTCCAGGGGGGAGCCCACGGGAGAACGAAAAGAAGAATCCCGAGCTCGAAACAGAACACGATATAGACGATGGCTGCCAGACGATTCATGGTCTGATCGATTCGGGAATCCGGTCTCAGGCAAGACGAGAGGGGTCACCCCCGGAGCAGCGGGAGGGAAGTCTTTCAGGCCTTCTGCTGGAGCTCGCGGATTTTTTCCGCCACATCGCGGAAGTCGATATTCTGGCTGTAAACCTCGGTAAATCTCTCGAGCGCGTTGCGGGAATCTCCGGCTTGCTCGTAAGCCACGCCCAGGTCATATTGCAGCGCCATGAGCGCTTCTTCCTCGAGGCCGGGCGCTTCCAGCGCGCGCGCGTACCATTTGATGGCAATTGCCGGCATCTTCTTTTCCATAAAACAGATCGCCAGCAGGCTGCAAGCCTGGAGGTAGTTGGGGGGGAATTCTTCTTTCCCCGCACCCTTCACCACCTTTTGAAACTCGCCGATGGCTTCATCCAACAAACCCATTTCGCGGAAGGCCACACCCAGATTGTAATGCGTCTCGCGATCATCTTTATCGGCGGAAGTGACGCCGGGCTCTTCCATTTCCGAGAGCAGATCGCCCAGACCCGTGGCGCCTTGGGCGGGCGCTGCGGCATGTGGGATGGCAGCCATGGGCGGAGGAGGCGGTTGTTGCAAAGCCTCTGTGTCCGGCGTCAAATCGCCCAGTGAGGAAGCCAGGTCGCCGGCCAAGTCGCCCAGCATGTCCGTCCCCACGCCCGCAGCCGCAGGGACAGGTTCCTCCACGACGGGTTCGGGAATGGGCGCCGGAGGCTCCGGTTGCACAATAAGAGGCGGAGGTGCGGGCTCAGCTTCCACGAGGGGCTCCGGGTCCGGCGGCGTGGCAAAGATGGCCATCTCCTGGGATACAGGTTCCTCCGCCACCGGTTCGGGCTCAGGCTTGGATGGAGGTGCAACCTGGGCCTTTTCTTCAAAGATTTCCGCCGGAGGCTCCGCGACAGGTTGGGCAACCGGCGGCGGGGGTGCGGCGTGCGGTGCTTGCGCCGCATGCTCATTTATTTTCTGCCGAAGTTCTCCGACCAGAGAGTGATTCGGAAATTTCTCCTCGAGCGCGGTGACGGTTCTTTCGGCTTCTTCCACAAAGCCGTTTTCAAGATAAAATTCAACTTCGATCCGGCTGTCCTCAAGCTCAACCGGCAAGGCCTCTTCCGCACGCGGCGCCGGTGCGGGTTCAGGAACCTTCGGGGACTCTGGGACGGGCGGGGCGGCTTCCTCCACCACGGGCGGGGGTGGCACGAATTCTTCAACTTCGGCAGGGATTTCCACCGGCTCGGGTGCGGGTGGTTCCGAAACGGCGGGAGCGGGGGCATCAAATCCCATCGCCGCGATGGATTCGAGATCTCCGGAGAGGTCCAACTCCACGGGTGGAGCGTCGGCGCGAGGCGAAGGGGGCACCGGCTGCGGAGGCTCTGCGGGAGCCTCGGGAGGTGCAAGGTCAAAGGTCGCGTCCGCCGGTGACGCCGCGGGCGCAACAGGCTCCTCCGCAGCGATGGGGGCTAACGTAAACTCCGTGCTCTCCGTCGCTTCCGGCCGTTTTGCAGCGGCGGGTTCAGGGCGTGGCGGTTCAGGCGCCGGCGCCGCCGGGGGAGTGGTGGGCGGGGGCTGGGGTACCTCCGGGATGACGCCCTTGGCCGTGGCGATGGCCTGGTATTTGCTGGCTGTTTCCTGATCGCCGCGCTCCGTGTAGATTCGGGCGAGCTGTGCGGCCGCAGCCTGGCCTCGCTCCGGAAAGCCCTTCCGGGAGATTTCCAGGATGCGCTGGTGAACCTCCACCAGGTCGGGATAAACGTTCAAAACTTTTTCCAGTTCGGCGATGGCCTTTTCACTCAGGCTGTAACGCGCAAAGAGGTCGCTGTTCTCAAACGCCTCTTTCAGCATCGCTTCCTGGTTGACATCCACAGCGGCATGCTTTTGGGTCGTTTCCTCAACCGTGAGCGGCGTCGCCTGGGCGGTGAATGCCACGGGTGCGACCTCGGCCTTGCCCTGCTTCTGGTGAACGACCTTCAGAAGTCCATGGTAAGTCTCATTCTCCGGCTCACGCTCGGTCAGCTTCTGGTAGGCCATTTCCGCCTTGTCCAGGTCGCCGGCCAATTCGTACGCGCGGCCCAGGGCTTCCAGGACTTCCGGCAAACTCAATTCATTGGCCGTCTGCTCGCAAAT
>JASHTO010000131.1 GCA_030040515.1 Terriglobia bacterium | reverse complement strand
CCGGCTCCCTCCGACGCGGCAAGCTCTGATGCCGACGCTTCCAAGCCGGTCGCCAAACCGGATATGCACACCAGAGATTACTGGCAGGGTAAATTCAAGTCCGCGCGGCAGGACCTTGCCCAAGCAAAAGAGCAGCAGCAACTCTCCGAGGATGAATTGAATCTCCTCCAGATCCAGCAAATCCGGGAGCTTGATTCCAACGCCAAGGCAGACCTGACGGCAAAAGTGCAGGCCAAACAATCGCAGGTGGACGCAAATAAGACTGCCACGGAGGCCGCGCAAAAGACGCTGGATGATCTGACCAAGGAATTCAAGGAAAGTGGAGCACCGGATGACTGGAGCGTCACCGATTAGGCTGCTCCGCGGCGGGAACTCGGCTTCCTGCGCGCTCATTTTTTCTCACCCATGTGCAGTGCCGCTACTCCTCCTGTGAAATTCACATAGCTCACGTTTCGGAATCCCGCGTCGCTCAGCCTTTGCGCCAATTCCTCCTGCCCGGGAAATTGGGCCACGGAGACAGGCAGATATTGATACGGTCCGTCGACGCCGGAAATCAATTTCCCGACGCGCGGCAGGATGCGGTGAAAATAAAAGCGGAAGAGCGGGGCGAAAATCACTCCGCGAACGTGAGAAAACTCGAGGATGGCGATGCGGCCGCCGCGCTTCAGCACCCTTCCCATCTCCTCGATGCCCAGGCGGTAATTCGCCAGGTTGCGAAAGCCGAACGCGGACGCGACCGCATCCAGCGAGGCATCGCCAAAGGGCAGATGGAGAGCGTCGGCTTCCAGAAAGTGAATGCCCGGCGCGTGAGCGCCCGCCTTGCCGCGCGCAATCGCCAGCATGGGGTGGCAGAAATCCGCTCCCATCACCACACCCTGGGAATGGCGGCCCAGGCAGAAGCTCAAATCGCCGGTCCCGCAACAAAGGTCAGCGACGCGCGAACCGGGGCGCGCCAGAGTCTCCTTCAGCGCTCGCGCGGCGGCGCGACGCCAAGCAATATCACGGCCCAGCGAAAGAAAATGGTTCAGGAAGTCGTATCGGGGCGCGACGGTAGAGAACATCGTGCGCACGGCCCGGCGAGTCGAGCCCTCATCGCCGGGCAGACCCAGCGGGCTTCCTTGTGCGTTGGCCTGTGCGCTGGCCTGACCACTCGCCTGACCGCTGGCCGGTCCGCTTGAGCGCGTATCGCTAACCATTCCATTCCCCGCGCTGCACTTCGCGAAACGCCCGGGCCACAGCCTCCCTCGGCACGTCCGAGGTTTCGCATACTTTCCCGATGCGCTCCGGCAAAATCCACAGAACTTTGCCTCCCACGGCTTTTTTGTCGCGCGTCAGGAGCCCTAAGACTCTTTCTTCCCGGACGCCGGCCACGGCGGGCAAAGGTCCGACGGCGCGCACCAGCCGGGCCATGCGTTTGCCGTTGGCAGGATCGAGCCTGCCCGCAAGCTCCGCCAGACGAATCACCATCAGCAAACCCCAGGCCACTGCCTCGCCGTGAAGGTATCGGCGATAACCGGTTGCCTCCTCGATGGCGTGTCCGAAAGTGTGTCCCAGATTCAAAACGTGCCGCAAGGCGGCTTCGCGCTCGTCCCGGCTCACCACATCCACTTTCACTTGCGCTGCACGCACCACCAGAGTTTCAAGCAACGCAGCATTCGACACCCGCAGCCCGGGCAGAATTTTTTCAAGCCAGCCAAACAGGCCCGGGCCGGAGAGAATGCCATGCTTCACCACTTCGTAAAGGCCGGACCGGAAGGCGCGCGGCGTCATCGAGGCCAGAACTCGCGGGTCGGAAACCACCAGCCTGGGCGCGCAGATGGTCCCCACCAGATTCTTCATGGCGCGAATGTTGACGGCGGTCTTTCCGCCCATGGAGCTATCCACTTGCGCGAGAATCGTGGTGGGCGCCTGCACGTAATCGATCCCTCGCATGTAAGTGGACGCCACGAACCCGCCCAGATCTCCCACCACGCCCCCGCCGAAGGCAATCAGCATCGACCGCCGGTCGGCGCCGCGCTCCAGCAACTCCGAGGCCACCCTTCCCGCCCAGGGGAGGCTCTTGGAACTTTCCCCCGCGGGCACCAGGAGGGGACTTGCTCCCGGCAAGCCCGCGTCGCGCGAGAATCTCCTTCCCCAGTGCTTCCACAGGCCGGGCTCGGTAAGGATGAATGTGGAGGAGTAACCGCGCAATCCGCGTAAGGCGCGCCACGCCCCACGGCCTACGATCACATCGTAACCGCCCGCACTCGACTTTACGCGCAAACGTCGCATCGATCTCCTATTCCACCCTGAATTCGAAGCTGCTCTTACAAATACCATGCAGCCTCCGGACCGGCAACAAGAGAAAGCGTGTAATGTGAAAAGCACAGGAGAAGAGTAGAGGTTGCGGAGCTACCCCGCCATGGCTATCATGGAATGATCCATGTTATCGCAGAAGGATAAAAGCGTCGACTTTGTCGTCCTCGGCGGGGGAATCGCCGGAATGCGCGCCGCAATCGATCTTGCGCAAGGGGGGCGAGTCCTCATTCTAACCAAAGACGACCTGTACGAATCAAACACCGAGTACGCCCAGGGCGGCATTGCCGCGGCGTTGAGCGAAGACGACGAGGTGACTCTCCACCGGCATGACACGCTTCAGGCGGGCGACGGTCTGTGCCGCGAGGAAGCCGTCCGAGTGCTGGTGGAGGAGGGACCGCAGCAGATTCAGCAGCTCATCGACTGGGGGATGCGCTTTGATCGCAACGGCACCAAGCTGGCCTTCACCCGCGAAGGCGCGCACAGCCGCTCGCGCATCCTCCACGCCCACGGCGATTCCACCGGAAGTGAAATTCTGCGCGCGCTGATGGCCAAGGCGCGGGCGCTCCCGAATATTCAATTGCAACCCCACGCTTTTGTCACCGACCTGGTTCGCGAGGATGGAAAGGTTTGCGCGGTGAACTATCTGGAGCTCGCCGCGCCTTCCCCGCGGACGGTTCATGCTGGCGCCATTCTTCTTGCCACCGGGGGCCTGGGCCACGTTTACAAGGAGACCACCAACCCCTCGGTAGCCTGCGGCGACGGCGTGGCCATGGCGTATCGCGCGGGGGCGCTGCTGAGCGATATGGAATTTGT
>JASHTO010000130.1 GCA_030040515.1 Terriglobia bacterium | reverse complement strand
CGCGGGGTTGCTGAGACGAGCCGCAGGGGATCCTGTCGTGCCGGACTTGGCCTTCAGCCTGCCGCCGTCGGAATTTCCGCCCCCCTTAGGAATTCGGTCAATGGCGCAAAGTCGGCTGGTGGTGGCCGTTAGCCCCATCGCCTTTCGAAAGCCAGGAGTTTGGGTGAACGAGGATCCTGCACTTTACAACCGCTACTTGCAGGAGATGGCCCGTGTTATTTCACAACTCCTTCAACGCGACTATTTCCTGGTCATCGTTTGGTCAGGGCTGTGCGACGATGAGCGGGTGGTTTCTGAAATCATGGATCGCTTGGACGACGCATCAAGGCAGCGGACAGCCCGGCAGATGCATGTCCCTAGGATCGAAAGCTGGAAAGATTTTGTGACGGCGCTCCAGGACGCTGACCTCCTCGTTGCCAGCCGCCTGCACAGCACGATTCTCGGCTTCGTTACGCAAAGGCCCACGGTGGCTATTTCCTTTGATCCAAAGGTTGACTGGGTGATGGAAGATCTGGGGCAAACGAGCTACCTTTTGCAAATCTGCGACTTCAGGGCCGAAGACGTGATCGAGGCTCTCGACCGTATTGACGCCCGCAGGGATTTAGTTATGAACCAGATTGGCTCGTACCAGCATAGAATCCTCCCGGCTTTAGCGTTTCAGTATGACGCTCTGGCCGAATTTGTCCGGGTGGGTCGTCGTTAAGGCCGTAGTTGAGGGAACAGCTTGCAATCCACGCCCTTAGTTAGTGTCGTAACTCCCTTTTATAACACTCGCGATTACCTCCGTGAGTGCATCGAAAGCGTGCTGCGCCAAACCTATGAGAATTGGGAATACATCCTGGTGAATAATTGCAGCACCGACGGGTCCGGTGAAATCGCGGCGCAATATGCATCCCGTTTCCCGGATAAGATCCGACTCATTCATACTGAATCCTTTCTTACTCAGGTGCAGAATTACAATTATGCGCTCACGCGCATTTCCCCCAGCAGCAAGTACTGCAAGATGGTCCAGGCCGACGACTGGCTATTTCCAGAATGCGTCCGGAGCATGGTGGAGGTGGCGGAGGCGCACCCAAAGGTTGGAATCGTGGCCGCTTATCTGCTCGAGGGCGAGACCGTCCATTTGGATGGGCTACCCTATCCCAGCACTGTACTTCTAGGGTGTGAGGTAGGCCGCCTCTATTTTCTTAAGGACACCTACCTCTTTGGGTCGCCCACTTCCATACTAATGCGCTCCGAGCTCGTCCGCTCGCGAAATCCCTTCTATGACGAGCGGTACGCCCCCTTCGAGGACGGCCATGTTTGCTTTGACCTGCTGCGGGCGTGGGACTTTGGTTTTGTTCATCAAGTCTTGACTTATTCCCGATGCGATAACGGCGGGATCACATCGCCGATCCGCCAGTTTGGGGTGGGGCTCTTCTTACATCTGACGATGCTCGTTGCTCATGGCCGAGACTATCTCGGCGCGGAGGAGTACAACCACTGCCTCAAGAAGGCCGAGCATGAATACTTTTTGTTCCTTACCAAATCTGCCTGCGCGTGGCGCCCCGAGCCTCGGGAGTTCTGGGAATTTCATCGAAATGGGCTGGCTTCCATCAATTACTCATATGATTGGAAGAAGAAGGCAAAATGGCTGCCCCGTGCCCTTGTGGAAAAGGCCTGGGGAGCTTTTTGGGGAAGGTGGGACAAGAACTTGGGCAGAGATGGGGATAACCGGCCGGCGCTTCAGCAGCGTCGAGCACCGGGGTTTACGGGGGCAGACCGGGGCATGACGAGGAAGGAACTGGGATAACTCCAAGCTTCCACCTGGCGATCCGACATCCACGGAGAAAAGATGGCTTACTTCCCGTTCCAGTCTGGACCTTAGGTCAGCACAATGACCACCCTAAGAAGGCCAACTCAATTACCGATTCCTGAGGCTCGAAGGGAGAGGGACCATTATCTGCTGATTGCCTCGGATTGGCGGTCGACAATGCAACCGGGCGGAGTCCCTTCCTATATAAAGAGCCTCGCGCAAGGCTTCATGAACCTTGGCGATACAGTGAAGATGCTGGCGGTCGTTCAGCCTGACGAAAGCGCGCACCTCCACTTGATAAAACAGTTCGAGCCCTGGGTCATTCCGCTTGAACTGATAGACGACAGCAAGCCCGCAAATTGGCTGGGCAGGAAAACCATGAGCTTTCTGGAAATCCTTCGATGTGTGAGCCCCGGTTGCCGGCGAGCTTTGGAAAAGGCCTCCTTTTTTCGAGCGTCGACCGAGGCGATCACATGTTTCGAGTGCTTCCTATCAAGGGAGAAACCCACCGCGATCGTGTTTGGGCATTTCAACGTGAAGCTCTATGCTCTAGCGCTGTCTCTGTTGGAGCACCAGCGGCCGTACGGGATCATCGCTCACGGCTGGGATGTTCGCTGGGTACCAACTAGCAGAAACGACTTTGTCAAAAAGGAAACGATGCTGAAAGGGGCAAGCTGGATCGCGGCCAACTCTTGTCACACGAAGTCGATACTCGACATGTGGCGAATCCCGACGGAAAGAATCAAAATCATTCATCCGCCG
>JASHTO010000129.1 GCA_030040515.1 Terriglobia bacterium | reverse complement strand
TTTGCCCTTCCCGCCGGTCTTTATAAGTAGGGGGCCAAATATACGATGAGTACGGTACAAATAAGCCGAAGGTTCTCCGCCGGGCAACGAAAGGAGGCACGGAAGTGGCAACTACGATCCAATAGCCATGAACTGCAGCGGGTTGCAACAATGGTGCGCAGGCGACATGCACGTTGATCGCTATATTCCAACAATTCTAAGGCCAAATTCTCAGGGATATTTTTGCTTGCCGTTGTTACTTTTTGGCCGCTCAATGTTCCCTATAACAGTAGAGGGACTTGATGGGCGGTAACCGTATCAACGTCTGCGAGGCGATGCACCGGAATGTCCGCCCTTTAGAAACACCGCTGTAGTTGGGCGTGCCATCTTCGGCAGAATATTTTTCTGCGCAGTCCTCCACTTTTGCCTTTCGCACAGGTCCTTTGTTAGTAGGAGGAAAAAATGCCCTACACCTTCGATCGCTGCGGCAATGAGAGGAGGGAAGAATCTTCAGCAACTACGACACAGCAGCCACGAATCGCAGCAGACAACGACAATGATGGCAGGCGACTTGCACGCTGGTCTCCGTATTCCAACAATCAGTAGGCCAAAACCTCACAAATATTTTTGCGAGCAGTTCTCCGTTTTCGGCTACTCGATGTTCCTTATAACATAGAGGGCGAATTCGAAGCTCAAGCTCGGGAATGTCGGCCCTTTAGGAACAACCGCCGTAGTTTTGGCGTGCCAAAACTCTGGAGAATATTTTTTGTGGTGTTCTCCATTTTTCACATGCTTTTCGGTCTGCATAGAGAGGTGGCTTTCTCGCTCACTGCGACACATGCTCATGTTCAGAGCTCTAAGCAGCCGACAACGTCACGTGAATCGGCTGTGATCGGCGCAGCAAGGCTACGGCCCACGATAAACGGAAATGCGCTGCTTCGCAGCGGCGGTGGGTGGGGTCGGAAAGAACCGGACCCTGACAATCCACCCCATGTTGGGTTCACGCCCGCGAACATTCGTTCGCGCCTGTCAACTCATTCAGACTCACTGCCTTACGGCTTCGCCGTGCACAGCCGTTCACGCGCGTGTACGCCCGTCAACTTCAAGAAAGAGAACAAGATGGGAGTTCCGTCTATGAATCAAACAGATGCCACCATGACAAAGCACTTGGGACAAAATCTCGAGGAACGCAATGAGCAAAAGCCGGTCGGTTTCCACAACTCAATCCGCCAGCAGAAAGGGGGAATAAACTTTGAATCACGAGATGAGATTAACGCCTTTTCCCGGCAAGGCTCTGGCGACCGGGAACAGAAACCCGGAGGTAAGCGACACCGACGCGCCAAGCTGGCCGAGTGCGATCCCAGCGCCACGGCCACCGGTGAGAGAGCCCAAACGTCACACTGGCGAGAGCCCTGGCCAAGGCAGGGACCGGCTCCTCACCGTCGAAGAATTCGCTGACGAATTGCGCGTCACTAAGGCGTGCGTTCGGAAGTGGATAGTTGAGAGAAAGGTTGTCGTTGTGAAGGTCGGCAGATTGGTCCGCCTTCCAACTTCGGAACTGCGTCGAATTGTCGACGAAGGCACTCGGCCTCGGGTTCACATGCCCTAAGATAGGACTCGAATTAACCGAAATAGTTGAAGACATGGGCAGCGAGCGACAAAAACGGAATCGGACAAGTTCACTCAATGGCAAGCGCAGCTGTCGTGCAAGATTGCGGCTCTCCGGCATCGAACGTTTCCAGGAGACTGCTCGCAAGGATGGCAAGCAGAGCAGAAGGCCGCCGACAACCTGAAAGGGAGGTGAGCAATGATCTACAAGAGCGGACGTTATTACATGGCAAAGTTTCGATGGAAAGGCAAACTCATTCGCAAATCCACACGAGCCACGGATGCAAAAACGGCACGCGCGATTGAAGGAAAGATACGGGTCGAGCTAGCGATGGGGAATTGGGGCGTCTTGGAAGAGAAGCCCGCCCCCCACCTGAAGGATTTCATCGAGAGCGAGTTCCTCCCACATGTGGATGTGCAGTTCAAAGGGAAATCCCGAACGGCCCAGTACTATCACGAAGGCGCGGCCCGACTGCTGGCTTCCGAAATTGCGGCCATACGGCTGGACGAAATTAGTGACCAACATGCACGCCAGTTTGAGGCCCGATGGGAGTTACTCTCACCCTCTACGGTCAACTGCGGGCTGCGAACACTGCGGCGTGCTTTGAACCTTGCCGCAGATTGGGGGCGGATGGATCGACGGGCCAGAATCACTTTAGCCAGGGGCGAGCGCCAACGAGAGCGCGTGGTTTCCGATGACGAGTTCGGGCTATACCTAGAAAAGTGTGCGCCTCTCTGGCGAGATGTGGCGACAGTGCTCTACGGCACGGGAATGCGCCCGAGTGAGTGTTACGGCCTGATTTGGCAGAACGTCCACCTTAATCGGTCCGGCGGCTTGATTGCGATTACGCACGGGAAAAGCAGAGCTGCACGCCGCCTGTTACCGATGGTGCCCGCTGTTTACGCCGCGCTAAAGGCACGCTATGAGTGTCAGGGCTGCCCGGCTGAAGGTTACGTGTTCAAAACTAGCTCGAAGTGCGGCCACTTGGTCCAAGGAATGGCGCAGAAGTATCACACAAAAGCCCTGACGGCTATCTCGGAAGCCAAGAAGAAAGAGCAGAAGCTGCCCGAAGTGAAGCCATTTGAGATTTACTGTTT
>JASHTO010000128.1 GCA_030040515.1 Terriglobia bacterium | reverse complement strand
CTCAGGGTTTGTTCTCTCATCGCAGGTTTACTGAAGCTCAGAAGTACAACTTCAATGCCAACTGGATCTGGCGGGCGTCATTAGGGGAATCACGTGTGCTGGTGATCTGCCCGAAGTTTGTGGAGTTCAGATAATTCGTGGCGCTGGGCAACCCGAAGTCCGGAGTGTTGGTGAAGTTGAAGAACTCGCCGCGAAATTCGAGATAAGTGGCCTCGGTAATGTGGAACTGCTTGAACAGTGAAAAGTCGAGGCGGTGGACAGGCGGCCCGTACACCTGATCGGGAGCGCCGCCCAGGGGCGCACCGTTGGTCTGGCCTACGGACGCGACCGCCGGCGGACTGGCGAACGCCGCGGCATTCCAATAGTGAGCGATGCTCTGCCCGGCGTCGACATTTTCGCCGGGAACCAGTAGAGCGTTGCTCCCGGCGGCCTGGCCAGCGACCGTGGTTACGGCACTATGAATGGTGGTGGGCTGCCCGCTGGTCCAAGTGAATATCCAGTTGGCGTGCCATCCGCCCAAAATCGCATTTTCCACTCCATGCGAGGTTCCCAGAAGGTGCTGGCCTGCTCCCACGGGCAGCGCCCACGTGCCGCTGTAGTGGAGAATGTTGGTCGTGTCCCAATCACACAACGCGTAGTCATACTGAATCCCAAAACCCGGCACGTAGGGAGCGCGGTAGTAATTCTCCGATTCGCCATAAATCGTTCCGCCCCCGTCGTCTCGGCACTTCGAATAGGTGTAGTTGAAGAGGAAATCCAGCCCCGCGCCGAAGCGCCTTTGAATATTGAACTGCATGCCGTTGTAATAACTGTCGGCCTGAGTGGTTACATAAAAGTAGCCGCGTGAAAGATCCGGGTACGGCAGGTAAGGCAGGAGGTTGCTGGTGGTAGGAGGCAAGAGGACGTTGGGCAGATTTGCCTCCGTAACGCTGTCCAGGTGGCGGCCGCCCGTGTAAACGTAACCGATGCTTCCCATGGTGTTGCGCGTCAATTGGTATTGCAGGGTCAGGTTGCCCTCGTAGGCCGTGGGAATGCTGTAATTGGGAGTGATGCCACGGGGTGAAACTGCTCCCGCCGTCACGGTGCTGGCGGTCAGGCCGACGTTCGTGAAGCCATTGCTCAGCGCGCCCACGGAGGCGTTGGGTTCGGCGGGATTCACGGAGTTGGGAGCGTTGTAGACCAGCGTGTATAGGAAGGGATAGTTGCCGGCAAGGCTCGTCGCGCTTCCCTGGTCATCTGCTCCGCCATAGAACAAACCGAATCCTCCCCGCGCCACGAACTTGGAGGTCACCGAGTAGGCGAATCCAAAGCGCGGCGCCCAATTTGTCGAGGGGGTGTTAACGAGGGAGGAGTTACTGTCCGGAGTCACCTTGATGCCATCGTTGCCCAAGGCGGTCAGGAACGACGTCGAGAGCGTGGAGTTGGCGGTGCTCGTGGGCATCAGGAATTCTCCGCCTTGCCAGTTCAGGTTGGGCACCAGGTTGGCCATGGCCCCGAACCGGTCACGGTACCAAGGGTAATACTCATCGCGCAATCCCAGGTTCAGGGTGAGCTTGGACGTTAGTTTCCAGTCATCCTGAAAATACATGCCGTAATAACCCTGGCTGGTGGCAATGGGCGCGACGTTTGAAACCGTGAGACTGTCCACACCGCCCGTGTAGTTCACTCCGCTGTCGGCGGCGGGGAGAATCGAGGGAATAGGATTAAGCAGGTATTGCGCGCGCCCCGTGCTGGCGTCCCCCAGGCCCACGATTGCCGCGTACGTTCCGTTATAGCGCCAGCGGCCGCGGCCAAATGTATCCGTGGTAAAAGGGAAGGCCATGTGCATGTACATAAAGCCCGCCTTCAGGGTGTGCTTGCCTTTGATTTTCGTCACATTGTCGGCAACCTGCGTGGTCTCGCTGAACTCGTTATCGGGCTCCTGCGTCCCGTTCCCGAGCCACGACAAGTCGGACACCACCATGGCGGGAATTCCTCCGTTTAAGTTGCCTTGCGGGATGTCGGGAATTCCCAGTTGCGCGGGAAGTCCATAGTTGGAGGCATTCTCCTGAAGTGTGGCGCTGTGGAGGCGGCTGTAACCCACTCGCGCTTCGTTGATGAGGGTGGGGGTGAAAGTGTGAGTGTAACCCGCCACCGCGTCGTGCATGTCGGAAAGCACCGTGGGCAGGTTGAGCACGTTACCGGAATAATCGCCGTCGTTGGGATTAATGCCCGGCGAATGCAAGTGGCTGTAACGCGCGAAGAACTGATCGCGGGAGCTGAAGTTCTGGTCCGCGCGAATATCATACTGATCGACGTTCTGGGTCAACGGAAGATTCGCCGCGTAATTGTTGAAGATCCCGGCATTGGGGATGTTCGGCGCAGGGTACATGGAGAGAATCTTCGCCGCTCCTGCAAAGATTTGACTGGCCGGAATGACGTTGCCGGGGAAGGGGTCGCGAACGTAGCAGGCATTGCAGGAACTGGTGAACGTGAGCCCTGTGACCGGGTCAGCTTGCCCGGCATTGAAGGGGCCGCGCGTGGTAGCGGGGTTCAAAAGAGTCCCGATCGGGTACTTGCGGCCCAGCGCGTCGGGGCCGTAAAGAGCGCCGCTCTGCCCGCTGATGAGGTCCGCGAAATTGGTATACCCGCTGCTGGCTTCCGCCACAGTGGAAACCGTGGTGGTGAGAGGAACCGCCTGGCGAATCCGCTGCCCCTCATAATCGAAGAAAAAGAAGGTCTTGTTTTTTCCATCGTAAATGTGAGGCAGATAGACGGGACCGCCCACCGCTCCTCCAAACTGGTTGCGCTGGTACTTCCCTTTGGTGTTTCCCGCGGCATCCTGGAAGAAGTCGGCGGAATCCAGATCGTCGTTGCGAACGAATTCCCAGACGTCGCCGTGGATTTGATTGGTGCCGGACTTGGTTGTGGCGTTCATGATGGCGCCGGCGCTGCGGCCGAATTGCGCGCTGTAGGAATTGGTTTGGAGATTGAACTCCTCAATGGCGTCGACGGGGGGCAAAGCCACGTATGAGGCGCCGGTATTGCCATAGCCGGTCATGCGGTTATTGTTATCGAGCCCGTCGAGCATGTAATTGTCCTGCTCGTAACGAAAGCCGTTGGCGATGAACCCGCCCGTCGTGGTATTCGCCGCGGCGCCGCCGGAAATGTAATCGGGAATGACGCCGGCACTGAGCTGCGCCAGAAAGGTGAAGTTGCGTCCGTTCAAAGGCAGATCGTTGATCTCTTTGGACTCGATCACCTGGCCCAGCGAACCTGACTGCGTCTCGAGAAGCGACGGCGGAGTGCTGACCACCACGGTCTGCGTCACCATTCCGGGTGAAAGGCTAAAATTCACCAAAACCTGCTGCTGGATATCCACCGTGACGCCGGTACGTTCGGCCGTTCGGAACCCGCGGAATTCCGCCTTCACGGAGTAGGTCCCGATCTTGATGGGCGTGAACAGGAAGCGGCCATCACTGGCGGTGACCTTTGAATCCACCAGTCCGGTGCTCTGATTGGTGATCGTGACCTTTGACCCGGGGACCACTGCCCCGCTTTGATCCGTAACTGTGCCCAGGATAGTTCCGGTATCCGCCTGCGCGAACAGCCTGGCGGTACCTACCGCACCCCAGGCGCACACCACGAGCATCAATGCCAAAACCCTGCGATAAACCATGTCTCCTCCTTAATTCGGTTCTGAAACAGGGATGTTGTGTTCGGCACGCTCAACTTCAGCGCCCATCAAGCTTGACCTGAATTCCCAGGACCCGACTGCCAAGGTTTGTTCTTCAGTTTCCCGAAGTTTGGCCGGCTCGGCACAGAATCAGCTCCGCCCCCGTGCAGATTCAGTCCAGGCCCGCGGCGGATCGATGGGCATTGGGTGAATCCTGCCGAGCTACTTCGCACGCTTAGCCGCAGATAACGAATCCGATGGACCTGACGATCCAACCGACTTTCTCGAAGGCTATATATGATATATAATATCACATGTCAAGTGTTTTTTAACGGCAAGGTTTTCCGGGTGGTGTCTTAATTTCACCTGTAGGGACGAGGCGCCGAAGGTATGAAAAAATCTGCTCAAAAGAAAAACACCTCACGCCAAGACGCCAAGGCGCAGAGCATCGCCAAGCAAACCAAGGACATCGACCTTGCGTGACTTCGCGTCTTTGCGCCTTGGCGTGAGATTGTTTTTTTCACAGCTTCGCCGCCTCGCCCCTACGAGCGCGACGGCTGAAATTAAGACACTGCCAAAAATTTTGAACGTTTGACACAAAATATCCTTAGTTAGTACACTAGAGAGTATATATGACATCATATTTCAATGGGATTTTTAATCGGCCCCTTCACCCCCTCGACTGTGGAGGAGGATGAGGATGGGCCAATTCGGAGGCTGCTTGTTGGGTAACCGCCCCTCGCGCGGCCATTCAGGGCAGTGGTTAGGTTTCGGTCCGAATAGCAGTTTGAGGAATGGGCGAATTGCGGATAGAATCTCTCCCGGAGAACTGATGCTTAGGAACCAAGGCTTCCGCATTCGATGCAAGACCATCTTTTGGTGTAATACTCAAACCCGGTCCCTTCCCGAGGGATGGACTCACCTCGAGGTATAAGTAAGAATGATCTCCCGGCTTCAAGAGGCGCGCCGCCCGCTTCATAAGGATGTTGCGGACATCATTTCTGAAAAGATTATCGCTGGGGAGTGGCCGGCCAACACTTTCCTTCCCACCGAAGCGGAGCTCTGCAAGGAGATGGGAGTTAGCCGGACAGTGGTTCGCGAAGCCATCAAGGTCCTGGAAAGCAGCGGATTGGTGCGCATTGATCGCGGCTTCGGGACGAGGGTGCTGGAAGCGCACCACGAATCGGTCTCGCGGCCGCTTAAGATGCTCCTGCGGCGAACATCGAGCGACCTGAAGCACCTGATGGAAGTTCGAAAGATCATCGAAGTGGCCATGGCGGGCCTCGCCGCCGAACGTCGCTCGAAGGAAAACCTGGAGGCCATGGAGGATGCGCTCAAAGTAATGCGCGAGAAGCCCGGTGACTCGGAAGGATACGTCGATGCCGATCTGGAGTTTCATGCGGAAGTCGCCCGCGCTACCAAGAATCCCACCGTTCTCATAATCCTCGCGCCCCTGGGAGAGTTGCTGCGCAGGAGCCGCATCGCGAGTTTCTCCGGTCTGCAAGTAACCAAGGTTCGCACCCGGCAACATGAGGCCATTTTCGAATGCATTCGCCGGGGTGACGCTCCGGGAGCGCGCGCGGCAATGAATGAGCATCTGGGCGATACTGAGAAAGACTTGGGAACCGTCTCCTCAACCTAACTCATAGACATCATTTCGCTTGCTGGGGTGTTATCCCGCGGGTTGCGGCCGGCGGGTGCGCTCCTCCGCCCAAGCTTCCATCAGGCCAACGGCGAGTGGGAAATTACCAAGTTGGCAATACATTTGCGCGTCCTCGTCCCTGGTGAATGCGTGGAGGGTGTTGGAGCGCGATCCGGTGAGCAGGCGCGCGCGGGTGGGCTGCTTGCGTGGGTCCATGAAGAACTCAGCGCTGCGGAAGTGTAGCGCGGCGTGAAACGGGCGGCCGTCAGCAAGTGCCTTCTCTCCCAGGGTCACGAATGCGTCTTTTCAAACATCGTAGGACGTCAACTTCAGGACAAGGGGACGAACGTCTTCAAACCAGCGCGGACCGCCATAGGCAGTCCATCGATTGAGCTGGAAATTCATGCTGACGTCTGGATGCAGATCGTTCCTCCCACCGACGTGCATGGTGGATGACATGGTGTGTTCTCCTCGAAAAACGGACATACAATTAACCACATATTTCAAATCTATCAAGGGGATCAACAATTTCTGTTTCCCAACGCCTACTCGGGATTCCCCGATCTAGTCATTGGCGGCGTAACTCCGAGCTCGGGCGAATATCGGCCCCTGGTGGTGCAGAAGCACGGCTATGAAGCCAACGACGCCCTGACCATGACCCGGGGCACTCACAGCCTTCGGGTTGGAGGCGACTATCGGCACACGAAATTAATGACTTACGATAACCAGATTTCTACAGGATACTTTGATTGGACTGGCGTCGAGACGCGCGACCGCGCCAATCCCAAGACGGGAACCGCCACCTGTCCCGGCGCTGCCGCGGGCACAACTGGCTGCGAAGCCGGGAACGGCCTGGCTGACATGTTGCTAGGCTATGACGAGCAGGCGGAAGTGGGTACTCCCATTCCCCACACTTATAAGTATTTCACAGCAATTGGGCGGGGCTCGTCGCGGTCCGTCGGGATTTTCTGAGGATCTGGGATTGATTAAACACACGGAAATAACGGAGCGGTTTAACCTCGAATTCCGGGCCGAGTCCTTCAACATTTGGAACCACCCGATCCTCGGGATCCCCTCTAATACATTCAACTCCGCGGCCAGCCTTCTCCCCGGTAACCAAGGAACGATCACAACCCCGAATTCGCTTCCACGAATTATTCAATTCGCGCTTAAGCTGCACTTCTGACCCGGAAGGCACCAGGAGATGGACTCGCTCCATCCCCTGACACCGCCCAAATTGATTTGCGTCTTCAAGGCGTTTATCTCAACCTCGCCGATACAGAGAAACCCTTTCACGATAAAATGCAATCCTAAAGATAGAGTGAGGAATTTTATGAAAATGAACCGACGGCAAGCATTGGAATCGGCCGCAGCCCTGCTGGGTGGAGCGCTCGCACCCAACGGCAGCACTGCCTGGGCCGCGCCCAAGCTGCGGGATGAACGCATCCACATCGGCGCGCAGACCAACATTTTTGGAGTGCCCATAAAGGACTACGACGAGCTTATGAAAATTCTTGATACGCTCGCCCGTCTCGATTACACGGGATTTGAAACCAACGCGGCTAGTCTTAAGCCTCGCTTCGGGCAGGCAGCCCAGTGCCGCCGCGACTTTGAGGCACACCACATGCAACTCGTAGCCTTGCACAACGGCGCCACACTTTACCCGAAGGAAAAAATTCCCGGCGACATTGAAGCGCTTCGCCCGGTGGCCACCGCCAGCGCGGAAATGGGCGCAAAATACATTATCATCAGCGATGGTCGGCTTCCCCATACGGACGGCAAGCTGGACGTGGATGCCGTCCACGTGTGGACGGAAGGCATAAACAGCCTGGGGAGGGCCATGAAGGCAGAGGGAGT
>JASHTO010000127.1 GCA_030040515.1 Terriglobia bacterium | reverse complement strand
ATGTTCTGGCCAAATGTTACGGCGGTGACATCACGCGCAAACGCAAGCTGCTGGAGAAGCAGAAGGAAGGCAAGAAGCGCATGAAGCGCGTGGGCCGCGTCGATATCCCGCAGGAAGCGTTCCTGGCGGTGCTGAAAGTCTCGGAGGAGTAGCGATGACGGTCCCTGGCGCTGACTCTGATTGCGATTCCTGAGCGGAGGCTTTCAGTGAGCCGCGTCATGATACAATGGGTTCGGAAGTTTGTTGCAAGCGGCATTTCCAAACGCGGGCGAACCGAATCGGGTGTGCTTATGAAGATCAAATTCACAGCCGTCTACGAGGAAATTACAAAGGAGGAAGGGGGAGGCTACGTTGCCTACGTCGAGGAGCTCCCCGGCGCGATTACTCAAGGCGAGACTCTTGATGAAGCACGCGAGAATCTACACGACGCCGTTGAACAGTTGCTTGCAGCCAACCGTGCCCTCGCCAAGGAAAATCAAACCGGGCATAGAGTCATCCACGAGCCTCTTGCGGTCTCACTGGCGTGAAGCGCACTGATTTTGTTCGGCACCTCGAGGCCTACGGTTGCGTCCTGCTGCGCGAGGGCGCGAAACATTCGGTGTTTTACAATCGAGACGCGAACCGCACCTCCACCGTTCCTCGGCACAGGGAGATCAAAAACCCAACCGCCATCAAAATCTGCAAGCAACTCGGAGTCCCACATCCGCTGAGATGATTGTCTTCCTCCTAACCGGTTTCAATTCAACGGGCGAGGCCCGGGGAAAGCGCGCAGTTCATCGTTTATGCCAAATTTTCGTTACACATTCATCGCAGAAATCGGTTACAAATAAGAGGTGGAGGAAATTCAGGACGAATACTCCTGAAATCTTCGAGGCCGCGTGCGAATTGAAATGCCGCGCGCGGCTTCATGGCGCAGGATGACATCTTATTTATCACGCGCGGTTCGGAGTTGCCGCATTGGCCGATGCGTTGCGGTTGCGGTGCTCGTCCTCGCTTCGTTGAGTCCCTTCCCCTCCGGCCGCACTCTTGCCAACGCCTTCGCCGGGCAGAGTCAGGGTGATGATGCCCTGCCCCCGCCGACGAAAACGCCGCCAACACCAGTTCCGAAATCCACGAGGCTCCTTGCTGGCAAAACCACCGCAAAAGCCGAACCACCATCCCCCATCAAATCCAAAATCGGGTTGGTGGTGGACGCCAGGACTTCCGATGAACTGTTCGCCAAGAATGCCGACATGGTGGTGCCGATTGCCTCCATCACCAAGCTGATGACCGCCATGGTGGTACTCGACGCCAAGCTGCCCATGGATGAAACCCTCAAAATCAGCAACGAGGACAAAGACTACCTGATGGGAACGAGTTCGCGTCTGCTCGTCGGCTATACTCTCAGCCGCGAGGACATGCTGCACCTCGGACTGATGGCTTCAGAGAATCGCGCCGCCGCCGCGCTCAGCCGCTATTACCCTGGTGGGCGCCCCGCATTCATCGCCGCCATGAATGCCAAGGCGAAGGAATTGGGAATGACCCGGACGCACTTTGTGAATCCCAACGGGCTGACCAACGAGAACGTGTCCACGGCTCACGACTTGGCCAAGCTCGTTCGCGCCGCGGACAAGTATCCGCTCATCCGACAGTTCACCACCGAGGCGAAATACACCGTGAAGATCGGCAAGTATCCCCTCACCTTCTACAATCCGGATCGCCTCGTTGGCCGGTCCGATTGGGACATCGAAGTTCAGAAGACCGGATTCACCAACGCCGCCGGCCGCTGCCTGGTGATGTGGATCGATACCAAGGATCGATCACTAATCATGATCTTCCTGGATGGCTACGGGAAATTGACTCGTTACGCAGACGCGCGTCGGGTACTTTTGGAATTGGCGCAAGCGGATAAGAAACAGGTGACGGAAGTCCGAAGATAGAATTCCTAAATCTCTTCGTCACGCCTTCTTTCCTTTACGGTCGCTCCAAGCTCACCGCGCGCAAGCCGGACCGAAACATCCGCGCCCACCGCCACTTGCTCAGCATCGCGGACCACTCTTCCATCCGCATCGTGTGTAATCGAGTAGCCGCGATCCAGAATTGTGCGCGGGCTGCGTTCCTTCAGCACGGATTCGAGTTGCGCCAGGCGATTTCGCCGCTCGGTGAGGAACCGTCGGAATTCGTTTCGAAACTTCTGCTCGCGGTCATCGAGCGCGGCGCGCTTCAGGCGAAGGTGGCGTGAGAAATCGTAGCGCACCACGCCCGCCGAGGCGTGCAGCCATGCCTGTCGCGCTGTGTGCAGCCGCGCGCGCATCAGACGCTCAAGGGCAGTAGCACAGTCGTCCACGCGTTGGGCCCGCTCCGCGATGCGCGTGGCGAGCGCCTGGAACACCTGGTGCATGGCGAGTTCCGTGAGCGCCTGCCGGGCCTCGGAGATTCTCAGGCGAATCATCTGCGCCATGTGCCGTGCGTGGTCGCGAATCTCCGTGGCCAGATCCTGCTTGCGCCGCACCACCAGTTCCGCCGCCGCGGACGGAGTGGGCGCGCGCAGGTCCGCCACAAAGTCCGCAATGGTGAAGTCGGTTTCGTGGCCGACCGCCGAAATCACCGGAATCCGCGACGCGGCGATGGCGCGCGCCACCACTTCCTCATTGAATGCCCACAGGTCTTCGAGCGACCCACCACCTCGTGCCACAATCAGCACTTCGGCTGGCGCGCGGCGACTGAAGTACTCGATCCCCTCGGCAATCTCCTGCGCCGCTCCTTCGCCCTGCACCTTCGCGGGATAAAGCAGCACGTTGATGTTCCGAAACCGCCGGCGAAGAACGCGCAGGATGTCGCGAATAACCGCACCGGTGGGCGACGTCACCACTCCGATCGTGTGCGGCAGCATGGGCAGCGGCTTCTTGCGCGCCATTTCAAACAACCCCTCGGCCGCCAGCTTCTGCTTCAACTGCTCGAAGGCGAGCTGAAGCGCGCCCAGGCCCGCTGGCTCCAGGAATTCCACATAGAGCTGATATTCACCGCGCGCCTCATAGACGCTCAGGCGGCCGCGCGCGATTACCGCCAGCCCGTCCTGGGGCTTGAACTTCAGGTAGCGCGCCTGATTGCGAAAACAGACTGCGCGAAGCTGCGCGGACGCGTCTTTGAGAGTGAAATAGAGATGTCCGGAGCCTGCCGAACGCAGGTTCGATACTTCCCCGCTCACCCACACGTCCGGAAATTGCCTCTCAAACAAGTTGCGGATTTCCAGCGTCAGCTCCGCAACGCTGTAGATCTTGCGCGTGGGGCCGAAGTTGAGTGAGGGTTGAGTCATAACCCGAACGTCCCTTGTCCTTGGTCGGTCGTCCTTTGCACCGAGCAGGAGTAAGCGACAGTCAACGGAAGCCGGATAGCAAGCGATTCATTTTCGCAGAAAGATCGAAATCACCCAGATCACA
>JASHTO010000126.1 GCA_030040515.1 Terriglobia bacterium | reverse complement strand
CTCTCCAGGTCACGGGCTTCGGGGCCGCGCTGTGCCTGCATTTCACCAGCCGCAACGAAATGTGGGAATACCGTGACACCCTCGAAGACAATGCGGAGCGCCTGCGGCGTTTTCTCTTCCTGGCAATGGAAGAAGGCGTCATCCTGGTTCCCGACGGCCGCATCTATGTCTCCACGGTTCACGACGACCGCGATGTGGAGGAAACGCACGCGGCTTTCGCGCGTGTGTTGGCGAAGATGAAGTTGTAGAGTCATTCCGCGAAAATCGCGGAAATGACCGTCTACCCAATCACCCCAATAACCGGAAAAATCCGCAAGGGATTTCCGCAATCCAAGGCTAGACAAGAGGCCACAAATCGGTCTTTTCGAGGCCGCTTTTGCCTCTTAATCAATAACCCACTTGTTTTTATTATGTTCCTAGGTTGTGGCACGGCCTTCCAGGCCGTGTCAGCGTCACGGGCAGGATGCCCGTGCCACGAAATCTGCACCGCCCGCGGAGTTTCCGAAAAAAGAAATTCCACATGTGGTCAGAACGTTTTGCGCTCGCAAAACTTGCACCACCCTGGGGTAGAACTGGGCGATCAATTCCCGGTTGGCCGCTCGATGTGGTCGATAACGATTACTTCGACCGGGCCTTTGGTGCGTTCCAGTCTCAGACCAAGCTGCTCCTGAAGCGCTGTAAAAATTGACGGTCCGCCGGACGGTGCGCTATCGGGAGCGCCATTTCGCCCAGGATTATCACTCTGGTTCGCACGAAACATCCCATCACCGTTGGTTTCGCGAGCATATTGAAGGTCAAAATCATACTTGCCTGTCAGGCCGGTCCGATCCAGCACGGTGACGCCCAGTCGCCGCGACAATTCCTGTACCAACACGGCCACACGAGCGTCCGTATGGTGCATCGTGCTCAATCCCACGATCGAGCTTGTGCGATTCTGCGAATCATGGTTTCCGCCAGCTTGGTCCCTTGAAGGGTCCGAAGGCTGAAGCTTGGGTCCGCCTTTCGCAATCACCAGCGCATAGCAGCTAAGCTTCCTCGTCTCGCGATGTGCTTGCAGCTTGAATCGTTCGGCCAGCAGCGATTGAACCCGCAATCGAATCTGCTCAATCTGCTCGGCCAGCGGCAGCTTCTTTATCTGTTGGTAGTCAGCGTCCTCAATCCTTGCGTCCACATCGTACATATCGGAACCAATCCACGCCGGGGCGCCGCTGAGTTGCGGGTCTTGAATGTCATAGGCAAATTCAATCAGCCCTTTCGCCGGCTGGTTCTCCGCTCGGAAGCTGGCATCGTTGATCCAAAGGTGACTGCGGTGGTCCCCGGTGTGGTTTGGTTTTACCGCGGCAACCTCGAAGGCGGGCGAAGGAGCGGCGGCCGTGTGCGCGGACTGGGCCAGGATTTGTGCAACGTATAGCCTGCCGGGTAGGGCCGGTGCAGCAATAACCGCTCCACCCATGGCCATTAACAACAGCCGCTGGCCGAAAGCACGTTTGATCACCGGGTGCATTGTCATCTCGCTCCGAACCAGCGCTAAATGGTGCTTGGCGCGGAATGCCACCTCAAATTGTTCCTTCTATGTCAGTATGAACGTTTTGTATTCGCAAAACTTGCACCACCCTTGGCGTCGAATCCGGCCTTACGACCCGGCCTCGCTCCCATTCGCTGGAGAAGGTTCCAAGTATCACTCACCCCTGACTTTGGGAAAACTTTGGAAGTATAATAGCGGCATGACTCAAGAGACCGTCGAGCTTTTGAAGAAGGCCCTCGCGCTCAGCACGGAAGAGCGCGCGCCGAGATGGCGGGATCGCTGCTGGAAAGCCTGGAGGACGCGCCGGACGACCCTGCCGCCGTCGAAGCCGCTTGGAATCAAGAGATCGCCCGCCGCATCAACGATCTTGATTCGGGCAAAGTCCAGCCCGTATCCCTGGAAGAATTCCGCCGCAAGCTTTCTTCCGCTGCCGAATGAGCGAACTCACAACCTTCGTCATCCACCCTGCCGCAGAGGAAGAGGCTGTGGAAGCGGCGCGTTGGTATGGCGAGCGGAGTGCCCGTGCGGCTGCCAACTTTGTGGACGAAGTCAATCGAGGTCATTCGTGCTGCCCCGCGACGCGCGCCCGTTGGCCTTTATGGTACTCGCAAGTTTCTGCTCCGCAAGTTCCCCTTTATCCTCGTATATCGAGAAACACTTGCCTCCGTCCAGTTACTCGCCGTCGCTCACGGCCGCCGGCGGCCAGGGTACTGGAAAGACCGGCGTTAGGATGGAAAGGTTTCCTGGAACCATTCCCCTTAGTTCCCGCCTATGGCTACCACTCTGCGCCAGCCGGCGAACACCGTCGATTGCCAGAGGTGATTAATGATGGCGCCGGTCATCTTGCCTCCTTTCTTGCATGGTGTGAAGGAACAAACCATTTCACGCCAAGACGCCAAGACGCGAAGGCCGCAGAGTAGAACCGCTCTGCATTCTTTGCAACCTTGGCGGCTTTGCGCGTGAAACTGTTCTGCACTTCAATAATTCCAAGTCAAACCCCACCATCGTGCCTTCCTGTTATCTTTTGCGACTCGAGCCTTCGCAAAGTTCTTTCCAACTCGCGGACGTCGTCCATTGTTAGTTTTCCGGCCTCCGCAAATTGCGCCATCATGGGGAGCGCGCGCCCGCCGAAGAAGCTCAGGATTTCGTCCAGAAAGCGCAGGCGCGCCGCGTCGCGTGGAACCGTTGCCTCAAAAATATGGGCGTTGCCGATCTTGCGCACGCGTCGCACGGCCTTCTTCTTTTCGAGGCGATAAACGGTGGTTTGAATCGTGGTGTACGCGGGGCGGGGCTGCGTAAAAGTTTCCTGAATTTCCCGGATGGAAGCTTTGCCTTGCGCCCACAGGGCTTCGAGAATTCGGAGTTCGAGTTTGGTGACTTTGGGTTGGGTCATGTTGTACTACTATTCGGTAGTGAATTCTACTATTACATAGTAGAACTGTCAAGAGAATCATTTAGGACACCTTTAAGTGAGGAATTGGTCCATCAGCTCGCGAGCCGAAGGAGCGGGGAACGGGCTCGTTGTAGGGGCAACCCTTGCGGTTGCCCCAGGGCGGCCGCGAGGGCCGCCCCTACGGAACGTATGTGCCACCCGCGCGCGCCTATAGCCTGTTGAGGGTGAATCACAGAGCTGGGCTCGACCTGCGCCAGCCGGCCTTGGGACTATTCATCGAATAGCAGGTACCTTCCGAACGCCGGTCGGAAGCGACTTGAACCCTGCCGGAGAAGGCGGTAGCTTAACCATTAGATTCTGAGCGGCGGCGGGCGTTTCGATGAGCACTCCTTCGAAAAGCTGGGCGAAATTCCAGAAAGCCAGCAGCGCTATTTTCTTTAGTGGAATGGTGGCCTTCTGCTACGTCATGCTCATCCTGAACGGCATTTGGGGGCTTCGCGACGGGCGGATCAGTTATCCGATTGGGAGGGGCGAAACGCCCCACGTGGCGCGGGCCGTTCATCCTTTGTGGTTCTGGATTGTGGAAGCGATCGATTGGCTACTGGTGGTGCTGATTCCCGCGGGGGCGTGGGCTGCCGCCCGTGACATTGCGCGGAGGCGTTCGAAGCGCAAGACGGAACAGATCAAAAGTCCCCCCGCGCACGCTGACCATTCCCATGTGCCGATTAACACCGCGAGCGCGGCTCCCGCCGCTCCGCCAACTGCACCGCCTCCATCGGCGCCGAATTCTGAGACGAAACCCAAATTCCCATCTGCACGGTGGGATCTCAAGTCGACTTCACCGGGCGGCCGCTACCAGATTCGCGTCTATCCTCAGGAGATGCGCATGTCTCACTGGGTAGAGACTCCGGAAGTGATTGACATCGTCACCAACCGATGCCTGTTTCACCCGCTGGATGACAACTGGTCACTCATTTCGGCCGTCTGGCAGAGCGAATCTGTGGTCACCCTCAGGATGCGCAGATATCCCGGAACCGTCGAGCCCAGCTCCTTTGAAGTCCAATTCGATTGCGCCAAACCTTCCGCGAAGGTCGGAGGAGCCGAAGTTGAAAATCTGGGGAAAGTTGAACACCATCTGAAAAAAGCCTACGACGCGGCACGCAAGCATTGAGAAGCACCTCAAAAAGTTCCCCCTCGGGCGAGGAGAGGCTTAAATCCAGAATAATGCTGGAGCCGCGGTGGTGGGGCGTGGGGGAACTGGAATCAAAGGATCAAAATCCACACTCCCACTGCCCTACGGACCACGAAGAGGCCGAATTCGAATGCATGACTTTTAACGCGGATGGGGACACCCGCGCTACAATTCGGGCTGACACTCGCCTTCCGGACTTCAAAGGTTTAAACTAATACCCCCCGGAGCTTCTTGCCGGGGCTGAATGTGATATGCGAATCAAGCCCGGGGAGGGGAATGGAGAATTCAGCGCTTGAAACTCGCCGCATGTGATTACACATTTCCGAAGCTGCCGTGGGAACAGACGCTGCGCATCGCACACGACCTGGGCGTGGAGGCTGTTGATGTGGCCCTGTTCGCGGGGCGATCGCACCTGGATATTCAGGAGGTTTTTTCGGACCTGCCGCGTGCGGCGGCTCGTGTGACAGAAGCGCTGCGAGCCAACGGCCTGCGCATTGCCGACGTGTTTGGCCAGCCGGGCAAGGTTTTTGAAGAGAACGCGGTGAATCATCCGGAGGCCTCGGTGCGCGCGGCGGCGGCGGAGTTCTTTTATCGCCTGCTGGAATTCTCGCTGCGCTGCAACGGCGGGCACATCAGCCTGCTTCCCGGCGTGCATTTCCAGAGCGAAAGTGAAGCGGATTCATTCCATCGCAGCGCGGAAGAACTCGTCTGGCGCGTGGAGGCAGCGGCGAAGGTGGGTGTGACGCTGAGCGTTGAGGCTCACATTGGCTCTATCGTCCCCACGCCTCGAGCCGCAGCGCGCCTTCTGGATATGACTCCCGGCCTTACGGTGACGCTCGACTACGCGCACTTCACTTACCAGGGAATTCCGGATGCCGAAATCGAGCCCCTGATGGCCCGCGCGTCGCATTTTCACGCCCGCGGCGCCTGCAAGGGGAAGCTTCAGGCAAGCATGAACGAGAACACCATCGATTTCGACGGCGTCCTGCGCGCCATGCAGAGGGCAAGCTACAACGGTTTCGTGGTGTTGGAGTACTGTTGGGTGGAGTGGATGGATCTGAATCGCGTCGACAATTTGAGCGAAACGATCATCTTGCGCGATCTATTGCGAGGCTTAGACGCGGCTTCGCTGGCGTCGATTCAGAAAGTGTAATGTGCACGGTGTGGTGGTTTAGTTTCCTGTAGCGGCGCTCTGCGACCCGTCGCCCGAAGACGGCTTTGGGTCGCAGGGCGGAGACGGCTTTGGGTTGCAGGGCGAGCGCCGACGGCGGTCATAGACCGCCGCTACAGCCGGGCGGGCGAGGGAGGGCAAGTCATGATCCAAGTTGATGAGGCGGTGGCCGCAGCCGAATTGCAGCGCGTAGTGGAAGATGTGGTGCGCCAGACGCCGGTGTTTGACGTGCACACGCACCTCTACCCGCCCGCCTTCGGGAGCCTGTGCCTTTGGGGAATCGATGAGCTGGTGAACTACCATTACTTGATCGCGGAGTTGTTCCGTTCCTCGAGCGTGA
>JASHTO010000125.1 GCA_030040515.1 Terriglobia bacterium | reverse complement strand
TAAAAACGGAGAATCTGACCTTGGCCAGTGGAAGCGAGGCGCAGGGGAGGATCAAGATTGAAACTCCCGCCGGTGACGCAGGGGCGAGCCCCGGGCTAAGCGGTTCGAGGGAGTGGCAGGAGGAGGCGGTCACCTTTCGCGTTCCTTCGCCGGGGTACATTGACCTGGCCCTGGTGGGATTTGAGCGCGGCACAGGGCGAGTCTGGTTTGACGGTGTGCAAATGGAGCCGGTGCCCACAGAAGCGCGCGAAGACATTCAGATCTTTACCGAACACACTACCCAACGGCCCATCGACGCCAAGCAACAGGGCCAATTCATTGAGTTGCTCTGCAACCTGATTCCCTCCATCATCGCACAGCAAGTGTTTTCGACGAGTTTTGAGGACGCGCCGCCCTGCCGCGTTGCTTACAAGCCTGAAACCGATGCGCCCTACCGTCCGTGGTATCCGGACGGCGCTGTGGAGGTGGCGAAATACTCATACGATACGAATAATCCCTTCAACGGTGCTCGCTCGCAGAAGATTGAGTTGCCCGTGCCGCACGCGCGCGCGGGAATTTCGCAGGACGGCTTCTACGTCGACCCATCGGTAATTTATAAATTGCACCTGCACATGCGCGGGGTAGGGAATCCGCTCGTCTGGGCTTCACTGCACGCGGATGGGCAGGTGATCGCCGGGCCGGTGCTCCTCGGGCGCGCGCGCGACGCATGGGCCGCGGCGGAAACGAATCTTAACCCCAAGCGCTCCTCCGGCAATGCCACGCTCACCATCGAATTGGAAGGTCCCGGAACGATTTGGCTCGACCGCGTTTACCTGATTGGCTCTGACGCGGTGCTAGGAATCTGGCGCCGGGACGCCGTTGAGGCGCTCAAGGCTATGCACCCGGCCATCATTCGCTTTGGCGGCAGCACCATTGAGGCCTACGAGTGGGACAAGGCCATTGGGCCGTGGGACGGCCGCGCGGGTTTCTCCACCATCTGGGGCGGATGGGAGGAGAATTTCGTTGGCATCGACGAATTCATCCGCCTGTGCGAGTACGTGGGCGCGGAGCCGCTCATCTGCGTGCGCTGGACGGGCAAGAAGCCGGAAGACGCCGCCGCGGAAGTGGAATATTGCAACGGCGACGCGCACACGCCCTGGGGAGCGCGCCGCGCGGCCAACGGCCATCCGGCTCCCTACCACGTCAAGTATTGGCAGATTGCCAATGAAGTCGGCGAGGAGGATTACGCCCAAACGGCGCGCGCCTTCGCCGAGGCCATGAAAAAAGTCGACCCGAGCATCAAGCTCATGTCATCGTATCCCAACGCGCGCTTGCTGGCCGACGCCGGAACGGTATTCGATTATCTCTGCCCGCATCATTATGAAATTGCCGACCTGGCGGGGGAGGAGAAAGACTTCCTGCGTTTGCGCGATTGGATCGCAGGCCATTCCGCCGGCAAGGAGATTCGAGTAGCCGTAACGGAGTGGAACACCACGGGAGCGCAATGGGGCCTGACGCGCGGCATGTTGCAAACCCTGGGCAATGCGCTCAGCGTTTCGCGCTATCTGAATCTCTTGCAACGCCATGCCGACCTGGTGGAAATCGCCAATCGCTCGAATTTTGCCGATAGCTTTGGGTCGGGATTTGTGGTTTCCGGTCCCGGATGGATTTATAAATCTCCAGCTTATTACGTACAGGAGCTGTACGCGCGCGCGGCGGGCGCCTACCCGTTGCGTGTCGAGCGAAGTTCGCCACTGCCGTGGAACCTGCAAGAGCCGGACCTGAGCGCCTGCCGGAGTGCTGATGGAAAGACGCTGTGGATTTACGCCGTGAATTCGACGCTCGATCCGCTGGTACGGAGCTTTCATTTGCATGGATTCAATGCGCAGAGGTTCGTCGGATTGGCTCATACGCTTGAGGATCGCAGCCACGCGGGAACGTCGGAGGTTATGAACAGCCGCGATGATCCTGGCCGCGTCTCGGTAAGAGATGATGTTGCGGCATATCCAGGGGCGGGATTTGAGTACGCATTCCCGCCACTTACGTTGACAGTGCTGCAATTGGAGCTGAAATAGTTCGTAGAGGCATGAAGACGTCGTAAGGGAAGAGAATTCTATCGTGAGGTGATTATGTCGCGTGAATGTATGGAATCGATCCGAAATTATAAGGTGGACCACGGCTCCGTGGCGCTCTGGTGGCTCGGTCAGATGGGATATCTCATCAAGACGCCGCGTGGCACGCTCATCTCCGTGGACGCTTATCTGACCAACTCCTGCAAGAAAGTGGGTGACTCGATGGGCATGAATTTCGACCGGAAAGTTCCGATCTACATCGAGCCCGAGGAGCTATCCGTCGATCATTTTCTGTGTACTCACTCGCACCAGGATCACGCCGACCCTGAGACCATCAAGCGGCTGCGCCAGCAGGAGATTCCAAGCTTTGTGGGGCCGGGCATGGCGGCGGATAGCTTCGTGAGCTGCGGGGTGAAGGGATCAAAAATCCAACAGATTTTTTCGGGCGGTAAATTGCAGATTTCCGACATTACCCTGCACGGCACATTCGCGTTGCCCACGGATGATTCCGACGTGAATCACCTGGGTTATGTGCTGGCCATCGAGAATGGTCCCCGCGTGTACATATCCGGGGACACGGATTACACCAACCTGCTTGGGCACGTGGCAAAACTCGAGCCGGACGTCATGATTACCTGTATGAATGGCGGGTTCAACAACCTGAACCACTGGGAAGCGGCGGAAGTTGCGGCCATGATCAAACCCCGGGTGGCGATTCCGTGCCACTACGACATGTTTCCGGACAACGCCGCCGACCCGCAGCAATTCCGTGCCTTCCTGCACCTGCGGGCGCCGCAGATCAAATACCAGCAGCTCGAGTACGTCAAACCGTTTGTGTTCAAATCGTGACCATCATTCCTCGGACATCTGCATTTATATACAGAGCGACATAAATTGTAGCGGCGCTCTACGACCCGTCGCCAGAAGACGGCTTTGGGTCGCAGGGCGAGCGCCGACCGGCGGTCATAGACCGCCGCTACAGCCAAATATGCAAATACTTATGTCGTTCCGTAAGTTCAAGGCATAAGCCAGACCTTGCAGGGCAATCAAGGATTCAAGGTCAGGAAGTGGTCCGGGTCTAAGGGTTTTCGCATCTTAGTTTCAGGCGGGTTCTAGATGGCCCGTCGCCGAGCCCGAACGAACCAAGGCGTCACCATTCGATGTCGGAACAAGGAGGAAGGCATAAATGCTATCCCGCGAAGATCTCAGCCGGTGGACTGGCCGGGACATCTTCCTGGTACTCGTTCTTGGATTGGTCGGGGGCGTCTTCTTGGGATGCTCCCTGATGTTTGCAGTTCAGAGGCGCGACCCCGACCTCAATTTCCGATTAATTTCACAGGCTGCGGGCCTGGTCCAGCGATATTACGTTGATCACGATGCTGTTCAATCCCGTACCATGACTTATGGGGCGATCAGCGGAATGGTGAATTCGCTCGGTGACACCGGTCACAGCCGTTTTCTCACCCCGCAGATGGTGAAGGAGATGGACGAACTCGAGCGGAGCAAATTCCAGGGAATCGGAGCTGAAGTCCAATTGCGTGCAGGGCACGTTGTGATCGTGGTGCCAATGGATGGATCTCCTGCGCAGCGCGCCGGGCTGAAAGCAGGCGACATCATCCTGAAGGTGGATGGTCAGGACATCAGCGGCTGGCCATTGGACAAGGTTGTAGGGCAAATCTCCGGGCCCGCGGGCACGACAGTGACGCTGACCGTCCTCACGCCGGTGACGGATAAAACTCGACAAGTTACTTTAACGCGAGCCACCATCAATATCCACAACGTCACGTGGCAGACTTTGCCGGGGACCAGGATCGTTCAGCTCCGAATCGCCGCGTTAGATAGCGGGGTGACCACGGACCTGCGGAAGGCTCTGGCTGAAATCATGATGGAGAAGCCGGCCGGAATTATCCTGGATTTGCGCAACAATCCAGGTGGTTTGCTTGACCAGGCTGTGGATGTGGCAAGCCAATTTCTTAAAGGGGGCAATGCTCTCCTGGTGAAAAATGCGCGAGGGCAGGAGAAGCCTGTGGCGGCCAAAGCCGGGGGCGAAGCAACGATGGTCCCACTCGTGGCGCTGGTGAACGGTGGCACCGCCAGCGGAGCGGAAATCGTGGCAGGCGCGCTGCAAGATGCGCACCGAGCCCGGTTGGTGGGTGATACGACCTTCGGTACAGGTACTGTCTTGAAGGAATTCAAGCTCATGGATGGCTCGGCGCTTCTGCTGGCCATTGAAGAGTGGCTTACACCCGCTGGGAATGTTATCTGGCACAAAGGCATCGCGCCCAACATTGTCGTCTCCCTGTCGGCTGGAGATTTGCCGTTGTTCCCCGATGCCGAGCGCTCCATGACTGCGGCGCAACTTCAGGGTAGCCATGACGCGCAACTGCTTCGCGCCATGGAGGTGCTGACCCGGGGAGATATATCGCCGGCGGCCGTCGCCGCTCACGCAAGCCGATAGCCAAACCTTTGCGATGCAACCGTGCGCGCCCCTCCGCTAATCCATCATATTGGGGAGCTTCGTGGCACGCCGTGCGGGCCTTGACCAGGCCAGGACTCCACCCTATTGGCGGGCCTGAGGAAGGAGCCCGCTCCAAGCACCTTGCTTTGAAGCTCAAATCCTTTGACCATGGCCCAAGACGGGCGGCCCAGTTACAGTCCCTGGCTGATTGCGATCTCCGTAGCGTGACGCGACGCCAGCGAATCGCCTTGCACTGATCGGAGGACCCAATCTACGGCAGAAACGAAGCACCGCCGGCCTGACTGTTGCATATTACCTCACGCGAAGATTTATCAGCTTCGGGCTATATCGAAAGTGATAGCGGTATGCCTTCCTTTCAGCCTTGCCGCCCCTATACCTGGAGCGCAATTGACCCCCCCGCCCTATGACACTAATCTGAGGGCCACGATCGAGACTGAAAGGTTGGAATCGGACGTACCGGAAGATTACGGCGCTGTGTGATGATCGCCACATGTCGGTTCCAGACAGGAGTTGGGCGGTGCGCGGCCATTCGATTTCTGAAATCTCGATTTGATCGGAGAAAAGTAAGTGCACGCTCTATCCGTATGTCTTGCCGATTGGAGGGTGGGGTGGGCAGCCCTCTCTTCCTGCCCATCCCAGCTAACCCGCGGTATTGGGTCTGGCCGCGGCACAAAAGGAAGAAGGAAGGGAGATGGGGCGGGGAGCAGGGAATGCCGGCCAATGGCAAACTCACAAAGGCATCAGAAAGCGGTGAATTCGGCCTCACCACTATCGAAAAAGAGATCATCGCTCTCATCGTGGAGGGGTATACGAAGAAGGAATTGATGGTGAAAGTTGGCATGGGCAGGCAGGCCCTGCGGCGGCGCGTTTGTGACATTTGCCAGAGGCTGGGAGTCGAGAACGAATTTGAACTTGTGCTTTTTGTCCAATATCACCGGCTCATTGAATTAGGGGGGACTGACAGTTACGGCGCCCGGAAGCTCGGCAAAGCGGCGGGGGTTTGATACCGGGTCTGCTGCCGCAAGCCTGGGAGCTAATGGGGAAATTGAGTTCGTGGCGTCGAAATTCCCCCAACCCACTCGTCAACGGGAACGCTGAAGGTTGAATTTACAGGAGGTTCAATGAGAAATCTCGAGCGGATTCACCTTGCATTTCGCGACCCAAAACCGCTTCGTCTTCATCCTCGACGTTCTGTAAGGTCCAGCCCCTGCAAACAAACGGGGCGTGCGCAGAATCGGGAGATGGACTTCGCGGAGATTTACCTTAACTATTATCGGCGCGTCTATCGGTGGTGCTTCCGAATTGTTCGTAACAGGGAGGATGCCGAAGATCTCACGCAGGATACCTTTGTCCAGGTGATGCGGAAAATTCACACTTTTCGCGGGGATGCCTCTCTCTCAACCTGGCTTTATAGCGTGGCGAGAAATACCGCGCTCATGCGCTTACGGCGCAAACGGCTTCCGCAAAGCTCACTTGACGAAGAGCATGAATTTGGAGAAGGCTCCTCGAGCCCCTATAATTCCTTCGGCTTGGCGGACCACTCTCTAGGCGACCCGGATGCGCGCATTGACCTCACCCGGGCCGTCGAGCAATTGCCGAGGGGATTCAAAGCTGCGCTGCTCCTGCATGACCTGGAGGACTACACTCATAGTGAAATTGCCCGGTACCGAGGTTGGACTACCGGGACCTCAAAGTCGCAGGTTCACAAGGCTCGGTTCCGCATGAGGGAACTGCTCGGCGATGCATCAAGGGGTCGAGGGTCCGTTGTTTTTCCGTTGAGTGAACGGGACAGTGCGGGACTTGGGGCCTCCGGCGCAGCAATTTGCTGAAGATCCCGTGGATCCGTCTCCCCGGTAGCGGGGGCTGGAGAGGTGGATGGGCCCCCTTGAGCACGCCAGTTTGACGCAATCCCACCTTGACAATTTTTTGCCTTTGCTCGGCCCGATGAATGAAGAGGCTATTCTAAGCCTGCGGGAGGATGGGGTGAGATCTGCCTCGCTTCCTGGGGGGACAACTGAGAACGATCGCATGTTGGATCGTAAGCTTCACATGCCAGGGCGTTGATCTGACTTTGGGCCACCGCGACCTCCTTTGCCTCCGAGGTTGACAGGAGGGCAGCATTGCACATGGGATCGCCGGTCTTACATGCGAGCAAATTCCGCAGTTGGCTGGCAGCAGCGGCGCTCTTGGCTTGCGAGGGAGTTAAGGAAGACACGTTGCATGAGTATTGGCTGGTCTGGCACTCGAGCAAATTGCGATCGCGGTCCAGCTCCTGAACTTCTGCCTTTTGAGCCGGGGTAAGGATTGACCTGTCGCAGGAGACGTCACCCGTCTCACAGGCTACATCGTTTTGATCTGCGTCGATTTTCCGGACGATCAAGGCCTCAGACGGTGTCAGTAACGATTTGTCACAAAAGCCAAGAGTCGTTTCGCAGCCGAGGAGGTTGCGGCGCCGGGTTGCTAGGTCAACTTGCCGGGCCTCGGCGGGTGTGAGCAGGGATGGGTTGCATGCGCCATCGCCCGTCAGGCAGCCGGAAAGATTACGATTGCGCGCAAGTTCGGCAATTTCTTGCGCCTGAGTGGGCGATAACACGGAATGATTGCAAGTCACGAAACCCTCAAAGCAATTGCGGAGGTTCTGAGCACGACTAAGAGCACCTCCTTGCGCCAATAAGACTCCCGCTGACCCCGTCCAAAGAGCCAATATGAGTACTCCGGTTTTCATCTTAATCCTCCAATTTGTTCACGCTCATTCCAGGCATGATTCCTGCTAATCCGTTGGGAGATCCCCCGGCTTTGCCGGAGGATGATTACTTCCCTCGTCCATGGCCGCGTGGGCTATCGGATATTACGCCCCCGCAGGGCCAGCCAGGCAGTGCGTGGCGCTGCCGATTCGCACCGATTCCGGTTCCCAATTGTTTTGATGGGGTTGTTTCATCCAGAGTTTGCTGGAAGCCAATATCACCTTCGAATGGAAATCTCCTGGAACGATGAGTTTTGACGATAAGCGTTCACTTCCGCCCGCGCATCTAACCTTATACAGCCGTCAGTTGGCTGCGGAAGCGGGCGCTGGAGCAGCTTCAGGGCAGGCGCGGGAACGGGTGTGCCGGCCCGGGGGCGCGGCTTGTCCTAAACAGCTACGTTCTGCAAGGCGTAGTCGTGAAAACCGGGAAGGTGCCGTGGTTGCAGAACCATTGAGGTGACCGTCCATTGCCGGGAGGGGCATCGAAGCAGGGCGGTAGCACCCGCCCGGCGGCAGGAGTCCGGGATGGGGGCGGTAGTTTGCAAACATGCGGATAAGCCTTCGCTTGATTATCTCGCTGATTGTTGGGGTCACGGTGGTCGCCCTGCTTTTTGCTCATTCCGACCTGAAGACGGAAAAGCTTGCCCTCCGAACCGAAACGGAGAATCGAGCTGCCCTGATCGCAGACAGCCTCGCTGCGAGCGTGGAACTTTTGATCCAGAGTCGTTCATACAGAAGTCTGCAAATTCTCGTTGACCAGTTCGGACACCGCGAGCGGCTAGCAGGGGTCGTGGTTTACAACGCGTGGGACCGGGTTATCGCCGCAACCCCCGGACTCGCCAGTCTGCGTGAACATTGCCCCGGCATTGTGGGCCAAGCCGTTTCCCAGAAGCACGGGGTCGGCCAGTTCTTCAGGTTTGGGCAAGCACCCATGTACGTCTTCGCAGTACCCCTCGAAACGGAGGGGAAGCCCACCGGGGCATTAGCGGTATTTCATAACCTGAGCTTTATAGACGCGCAGAGCGCCCTCTTGTGGCGAACGACGTTCATCCAGGTCCTTGTGCAAATGCTGTTCATTGCCCTGGCGACGCTCCTGATTATCCGCTGGAGCCTGCTGAGGCCGATGGCCAAAATGGCGCAATGGATTCGCGAACTCCGTGCGGGCAAACCCGTAGAGCCTTCGATGTTGGCGGCTGCAACGCTGTTCAGACCGCTGACCCAGGAAGTAAGCAATCTTGCCAAGAGTCTCAAGAGCGCCCGGGCGGCGGCGGAAGAGGAAGCGCGCCTGCGCGCCGCCGGCCAGTCGATTTGGACCCCGGAACGCCTTCGCATTCACGTACATACAACCTTACAAGAGAGGCCATTGTTTGTGGTCTCCAATCGCGAGCCTTACATGCACGTCCATGGCGGGAAGGGCATCGAGGTCATGATTCCGGCGAGCGGGCTTGTCACCGCGCTGGAGCCGATTTTGCGCGCGTGCGATGGAACTTGGGTGGCGCACGGTGCGGGGGATGCCGATGCTGAGCGCGTCGATTCGCGCGGGTGTTTGCGCGTGCCTCCCCAGGAGCCCCAATACACACTCCGGCGCGTCTGGCTGAGCAAGGAGGAGGAAGAAGGCTACTACTACGGCTTCGCCAACGAAGGTTTATGGCCTCTCTGCCATATCGCGCACGCGCGTCCCACTTTTCGGGCCTCCGACTGGGAATATTATCAACAGGCCAATCGGCGTTTTGCTGACGCCGTTCTGGAAGAAATGGCGGGAGCGGAGGAGCCCTTCGTACTCGTCCAGGACTATCACTTTGCATTATTGCCCCAACTCCTCAAGTATCGGCGCCCGGATGCGCGCGTCGCAATTTTTTGGCACATTCCCTGGCCCAACCCACAGGCTTTCGGAATCTGCCCGTGGCAGCGCAACCTGCTGGATGGATTGCTCGGCGCGGACCTCGTGGGATTTCACATTCAGGCCCACTGCAATTACTTTTTGGAGACCATCGATAGTGCGCTTGAAGCTTGCGTGGATTGGGAACACTTCACGGTCAATCGGCACGGCCATCGAACCCGCGTCCGCCCATTTCCCATCAGTGTCGCGATTTCCGAACCCACGAGTGAACCTCGGTCGAAGTCCACGTCGGTCTATCTTGAGCGCGCGGCGCTCTTCAAGAATTTAGGCGTGGAAGCGACTTTCATGGGTCTAGGGGTGGACCGTGTGGACTACACCAAGGGAATATTGGAACGATTCCGGGGAATAGAACGATTCCTTGAGAAATACCCGTCGTATCAGGGGCAGTTCACTTTTGTACAGATCGGCGCGCCGAGCCGCACCCACATTCGACGTTATAACGATCTTCTCGCGGAGGTGGAGTCGGAGGCGGACCGAATCAACTGGCGGTTCCGGAAAGGCAACTGGCGGCCGATTGTTTTTCTAAAACGTCACCACACACATCACGAGATTGACGATTATTATCGCGCTGCCGACTTGTGCCTGGTCACCTCGCTCCACGACGGTATGAACCTGGTGGCCAAGGAATTTGTGGCCGCGCGCGACGATGGCGAGGGCGCACTTGTCCTAAGCCGATTCACTGGTGCGAGCGGTGAATTGCGCGACGCAATTATTGTGAACCCCTACGATATGGAGCAATTGTCGGAGGGAATCCGCTTCGCCCTGGAAATGGGTCCCGATGAGCGAATAGCCCGCATGCGCCGGATGCGAGAAGTGGTTCGAGAAGGCAATATTTACCGGTGGGCCGCGGACCTGATCAAAGAGCTCGCGGAAATTCGTCTTGAGCCTTCCTTGGCAGTTCAAGGATGGCAGGCAGGCCGTTGGGGCGCGGCGGAGCCGTCATTGCGGCAAGGCTAAACCCTAAGGTTAAAAATGCGGACATCGCTCCTTAATCATCGGCACGGTCACCGAACGCAATTCTGGCGGACGGAATCGAGGAGGCGGACGAATTTTGTTCCGCGCAGAGTGAGGGGCGCCGCGCGGCATTTGTTCGATTGCTGGCCGCAGGTGCGCGATGCCGTCTCCTCGGCAGGCCGCATCGCCCTCTTTCTGGATTTTGACGGGACTCTGGCACCATTCAGGAGACGCCCGGGTGATGTCAAGCCATTGGGTCCGACTTTGCAGAAAGTTCTTGAGCGGCTTGCGGAGCGCAAGCGGCTATACGGTTACGTCGTGAGCGGGCGGCCTTTGCAACAACTCCGCGAGTTGGTTCCTTTCCGAAATTTCAAGTTGCTGGGCTTGCACGGCTGGGAAGGACGCCGCAGGCCCTCTTTGGTGAAGGAGCTTCGGCTGCTTCGGAAGGCAAAACATCTACTCGAACAGGGCCTTTCCACGACATCCCGAATCTGGGTGGAAGATAAACACTTGGCTCTCGCTGTCCATTATCGTGAGGCTTCCGCTCGCGACGTTCGGCGAGGTCGGAAAGTGGTGGAGGATATTCTCAGGACGGTCGAGCCCTCCATCCACTTGCTGCGAGGTGAAAAGGTGTGGGAGCTGATTCCGCGCCGGATTGATGGAAAAGGGCCGGCGGTATTGGCCGTGCTCGCCGGGTTGCCCTGGTCCACCCTGCCCATATTTGTGGGTGACAGCATGACCGACGAATCGGCATTTCGGGTATTGCCCCGCGGATTGACGATTCATGTGGGAGCGAATCGCCGGACGCTAGCTCGTTTTTACCTGAGAGATCCCGGCGAGGTGAAAACCTTTTTGCGGAAACTGGAGGGAGCCCTTCACCTTGCTCAATAGGTGATAAAATTGTCAGGACATCCAGGGCAGGGACGCCTTCATGAGTTGCCCAGCGAATAGCTATGGCAACTGCAGATAGACCTCAGATTAACTCGGGGTCATAATTGAATGAAGACGATTCAAGCAACAGACTTGCAGCCCGCCGGCAAATCAACCTCTTCATCCTCGATGGGTGGGCCCATCTTCTTTTACCTTGTCATGCTCGCCTTGGTTGTGACCATTGGCGTCATCGACTACCTGCTGGGATACGGACTCAGCATGGTGGGATTCTACGTTTTTCCCGTCGGGTTGGTCACTTGGAGGGGCGGGAAGGGAATCGGGAGTTTTTACTCCATTCTCAGCGCCGTGGGAGTGTATGTCGCGACCACTTTGACGCCGCCCCCGCATGTACCCGCCATCTACCCGGAATGGAAAGCGGGTGAAAGCCTCTTTTTCCTCCTGGTCATTACCTGGTTGGTCGCAAGCCGTAAACAGGAGCAGGAAAAGCGCGAGCGTTTGATGGCGCAACTCCAGGAATCCGCGATTGTTGAGGAGCGCAATCGCATGGCAGGCGAGATTCACGATACGCTGGCACAAGGATTCACGGGAATTGTAGTTCAATTGGAGGCGGCCGACGATATTCTCAAAGAGGACGTGGATTCCGCCAAGGCCCACATTGACCGCGCTCGCAACCTGGCCCGCCAGAGTCTTGCCGAGGCCCGGCGCTCTGTGCAGGCCCTGCGCGTCCCGGAACTAAAATCCGGCGGCTTGAACGACGCAATCAAGCTCTTTATTAGGCAAATCACCGCGGGCACTTCCACCGTAGTGGAATCTGTCACTCAGGGTACTCCTTATGCTCTGCCTCCGGAAGTGGAATTCGGGCTTTTGCGCATCTGCCAGGAAGCCGTGGTAAATTGCTTGCGCCACGCCAAGGCCGGCAAGATTGCGATTGAGCTGTGCTATGAGCCCTCGGGAGTGGGCTTGTCGATCAAGGACAATGGCCAAGGGTTCGACACTCATATCAGTGATATTGGCGGGGGGTTTGGGCTCATCGGAATGCGCGAGAGGGCAAAACGAATCGGGATTAATCTGGAGGTCCAGAGCTTTCCCGGCACCGGGACAAATATCGTCGCAAGTGTCCGCCGGTCCCTTCCCGCCAAAGGGGTGCAGACGCCATGAGGCAAGCGCGCAAGATTCGGATCTTAATTGCAGATGATCACCAAGTGGTGCGTGAGGGTTTGACGGCTATGCTGAACCGGCAGCCCGACTTGGAGGTTATTGCCGCAGTGAGCGATGGAGCCTCGGCCGTGGAATCGTTCTGCCGGAATCTTCCCGATCTCGCCCTGATGGACTTGCGGATGCCGGGATTGCCGGGTTTGGAAGCCATTCAGGTGATTCGCCAGCGCAATTCTGAAGCGCGGCTGGTGGTGTTGACCACGTTCGAAGGGGATGAGGATATTTACCGCGCCTTGCGGGCCGGCGCCCGAGGATACTTGCTGAAAGATTCTTCCCTGCAAGACATGCTCGATTGCATTCGCGCTGTACACGCGGGAGGATCCTGGCTTCCGACTAAGGTGGCCGCGAAGTTAGCCAATCGCTTGACCAGCTCCGACCTGAGCCGAAGGGAGCTGGAGGTGCTGAACTTGATGGTGGGCGGCAAAAGTAACAAGGAGATTGGGGAAATCTTGCAGATCACGGAAGGAACGGTGAAGGTTCACGTCAATCACATTCTGGATAAATTGGGAGTGAGCGGGCGGACTGCGGCGAGTGTTGCGGCGGTAGAACGCGGCATCGTCCACCCTTCCTAGATTTCGATTTCCAGCCATTCAGATGGACAAAACATTATAGCGCCCTTAGGAACCCTCGAGCCCCACCGAAGTGGTGTTGCTGATGGACAAAGTCCACCACAACGTGTAGCCTGCCGGAAAAGCTGCCGCTCAGTGGGGATTCTTTCACTCCAATTCCTCCAAGAAGTTCTTCAGGAGCCGCGAAACCCCGAAGGGTGTATATCAAAAGGTATAGGCCCGGCTATACCGTTTGAGCTATCCACGATCCCGTCTCTCGCCTAATTGCTTCGATCACTTTGGAGAGTAATCTGGCATTGGTGGAGACTATACCAATTTGCAGCGTGCGTTCTTGGCGGCTTGAGCTTGGTCTGCGGACGGATCTTGATGGGTTTTGTGCCGGGAGGATGGTGGGGTGAACAAGCCGGGGGCGATTCGAATCCTGATTGCGGACGATCATGGCGTCGTGAGGGAGGGCCTGACCTCGCTGATTAACCGAACAGCAGACATGCACGTGGTGGGAGAGGCGAGGGACGGAATTGAAGCTGTCGAACAATATACCGCTCTCCAGCCTGACGTCGCCTTGATTGACCTGCGCATGCCGCGGATGAGTGGGGCGGATTCGATGAAGACCATTCGCGAGCGCTTCCCCGGCGCGCGGCTGATCGTCCTGACGACCTTTGACAGCAATGAGGACATCTCTCTGGCTCTGCGCGCCGGCGCCAGAGGGTATCTTCTCAAGGGAGCTGCCACCGAGGAGTTGCTCCGGTGCATCCGTGCCGTGAAGGCCGGCCAATTGTGCATTCCACCCGAAATCGCCGCGAAGTTGTCCGCGCGGTTCAGTAATGCCGTCTGGGATCCTCAAGAGGCCGAAATCATCAAGCTGATTTCCGAGGACAAGGATGACAACGAAATCGCCAAAATCCTGAACCTCAGCGAAAGGGCAGTTGCCTCACACGTGGACAGGATACTGGAAAAACTGGGGATAATGGAACGCTCGATGGTTAAGATGGTGACAACCCTTCGCTCCGCAAGCACTCCCCGATGAAGATGAATGCTTAAAGGGGCTCGCTGGGTCCGGGCCGGGTGGGCGGCTGAAATATATAGCAACCGTATGAAGCCCTCGAAACATTGTTACATTGGGGCGGGGAAATATGACCCAGGGCGTGACATATCGCATTGTAAACAGGAGCAGCAAATTTTGCTCGTGATATGGCGGGTGCCCTCCGTAGGCGCTGAACTTAAGGGCGGGCCAGCCCACCGGCCGGAAACGCAAGTGAGGCAAGAAGGCAATGTTCAGCCTGGGTATGACGAGCAAAACCCATGGCGGATTCCCGAAGGGAGCGATAGCTCCCTCCGAACCTCCCCGGCTCCACCCCTTCGTGCGGCGTGCAATTATTGGACCTTGCCTGGTGGTTGCTACGCTGCTGTTTTGCAGCGCGCTTCGCGCTCAGAACCATGACACATTGATGCTGGTCCGAGACTGGAATCCCGACACCGGCATGTTGAGCGGTTGGCTCCCGATGCACCGGATTTCCATGACCCTTCAATTCATTGGCGTCAAGGGTGCTGCGAGATTTGGCTTCAACGAAGTGGTGAAGATCATTTGGACCAAGCGGGAGGATGACAGTCCCGGCAGGTCGGGCGACGTGCGCATTTCGCCCGCTTACCGAATGTTTGATGGGAAGAAGTGGCTTCCGTTGGACCGAGACGCCAATGTTGTCCGGATCAAGAGTAGTTTGTACTTGATTCGCGACATTACATTCGAAGGTTCCCCTCCCACTGAATCCGATAAGGAGCGCTTCGAGAAGTGTGCTGAAGGGCAAAAATCCGGAAAAGCCCTTTCTGCGGCCTGTGACGGCCCGCCAAAGGGATGACCCCCGAAAACATTTGTGACTGCAACCTTTTGAGCGCGGACATGCTCCTAACGATTGGAGAGGATGCGGTTCGGTGAACGCTGGGAGCGCCTCAGCGCCAACTCAGCAGGCGCGGAGGGGGTGAGCGGTGCTCAACATCAAGCGAATTCTGCTGCCGGTTGACATCCCGATCTCCACCCATGCTGTCCTTCGCGAAGCAGCCACCCTGGCTCATCATTTCCATTCTGAAATCATATTACTCCACGTCATCACGGAGCGAAGTCTGGAAGCCGGAGTGCCTGCGGACGAACATGCCGCGGCGAACTGGGACTTGCTCGCGGCAGTGCTGCGACAAGCCCGCGAAGAGCGGGACGAGAAATTGGTGGCGGATTTCGATGGACTTGCCGTTCGAGGGGAACTGGCGGATGGTGATGTGGCCACGGCAATCGTGCAAACGGCCCATGAGCAGAGGGCCGACTTGATCATGATTCCGTCTTATAGCTTTACCTTTGCCAAGTTTCTCCTGGGCTCGGTGACGGCAAAAGTGCTGCACGGCACGGAGTGCCCGGTCTGGACGGGTGCGCACGTCGAGGAATTGCCCCGTCGGGATTTTGCCATCCGCAATGTCCTCTGCGCCGTCGATCTCGCCTCTCGCAACGTCAAGCATGTAGCCTGGGCCGCTCAGTTGGCCACCGAGTTTGGCGCACGCCTGACGCTTGCTCACGTTACCGCCGCACTGGAACTCTGGGGGCCTGGAGGCAACATTGTCGATCATGTGTGGGAGAAGGCAATTCTCGGTAATGCCATGCGGCAGATGGATAAGTTCCGGGAGGAAATGGGCGCCAAGGCGGAGGTATTCATCGGCAGCGGCGATGTGCCCAAGGTTTTGAGTCAAGCCGCGAAGCAAACCAAGGCGGATCTATTGGTGACGGGGTGCTATCCCTACGGCGGCCACTTACGTACTCACGGCTATGGAATCATTTGCTCTGTGCAGGTTCCGGTTCTGAACGTTTGAGGATGGAGAGCTTGGCGGAAATTCCGTAGCCGCGACGAATCGCCGGTTTCTCGCGAACGAATTGCGGCCAGTCAATTTGACGAGCATGATTATCCCGTATCCATGCGCCTGCTGCCCGAATTGAATCAGTTCATTGATTTCAGGCCCTTCGAAGAAGCGGCCGAATTAGAAAACACGATAGGCTTGGCAGAGACGATGCCCGTTCCCTCGCGGATGGTGAGAAATTGATTGACCTTGACGTCAGTGGCGAGATCTTTCTGGCCGCTCGGCCAAACGACCTCGACTTTCACCCGTTTTCCTTCCTCCGGTTTTCCCAGTCCAAAGGTCAAAGGCAATTCGCTCTGCGACAAGTAACTTGACCCGGTTTTCACCATTTCGAAAAGCCGCTCGCCTTGGGCGGTGATCACCGTAACTTTGGCGCCGATTCCATCGCGGTTTGAGCGAGTGCCCACGGTCTTAATGCGTAGCATATCGTTCTGGTTGCCGTTGTCATTGCGCAGCAGACGTGCCGGCCCGTTATTGGCCGTGATGGCAAGATCGAGATCGCCATCATTGTCGAAGTCGGCGTAGGCCGCACCGCGCCCAACAATCGCTTTCTGCAAGGCAGACCCGACTTTGCTGGTTACTTCCTCGAACTTATTGTTGCCCAGATTGCGAAAGAGAAGCGGTGGCTGCGCATACCGGAGCGTCGGCTGAATCACGCTGATATCGTCAGAAACGTGTCCATTAATGGCCAGAACATCCGGCAGTCCATCAAGATCGTAGTCGAAGAAGAATGTCCCGAAAGTGAGCGAGTTCAGGGAAATACGCGCGATGCCGGTGGCTCCGGCCACATCGGTAAAAAGGCCGGAGCCGTCGTTGTGGTAGAGCGCCATCCCCTCGTCTGTAAAGTTGCCGACCAGCAAGCTTTGGCGCCCGGAGTTGTCGTAGTCCGCAGCATCGGTGCCCATGCCGGCGCGCGTGGTGCTGGATTCGCTGTACGCGACCCCGGACATAACGCCGACTTCGGTGAACGTGCCGTTGTGGTTGTTGTGGTAAAGCTTGTTCGGCTCCGTGTCGTTTGAAACGAATAGATCCATCCACCCGTCATCGTCATAATCGAGCAGGGCGATGCCGAGCGATTTGCAGGATGGATCATAGAGGCCCGCGCGCTTGGTCACATTCTCAAACGTCCCGTCGCCGCGATTGTGAAAGAGGCTTGCGCTCTCGCCTTTGTACCTCTGCGGCGTGCAATAAGACTTGTGCTTGTTGTCGAGGGTGCAGTACTGGTCGGTTTCGGGAGACCATTCGATGTAGTGCGCGACGAACAAATCCAGCTTGCCGTCGTTGTCGTAATCGAACCAGACGGCGCTCGCGGAAAATCCCGGATCGCTGACGCCGGCCTTTGCGGTAACATCGGCAAATTTGCCGTTTCCGAGGTTATGAAACAGGTGGTTCGACCCTACCGTTGTGATGTAAATGTCGTCGTATCCGTCGTTGTCATAATCTCCGACGGCGCAGCCGAGTCCGTACATTTCAACTGCCAGTCCTGCCTGGCGCGTGACGTCGGTAAACGTTCCATCGTGGTTATTGTGATAGAGCGCGGGAAAAGAGTTGCCCGACTGATGTCCGGGCCAGTCCTCCGAATTCACGAAGAGAACGTCCTGCCAGCCATCGTTGTCGTAATCAAGAAAGCAAACGCCGCTGCCCATCGTTTCTGGCAGGTATTTCTTTCCGAAAGCGCCGCTGTTGTGCTTGAAGTGGATCCCGGCTTGCGCAGTCACGTCGGTGAAGGTGATGGGGCCGGAGGGGCGCGTTGCATTCGCACTATCTTGCGCGGCGGGGGCGGCAGGGACTGCCCTTGTGGGCGGGATCGCTGGCTCCGTGGCGTTCGTATTTGCAGCGGGCGAAGAGGATTCTTCCGAAGTGGACTTTCCGCCGCGGCAGCCGGCCAAAAGGCAAAGGACAGCGGCGATCAGGCATAGGCTGGCGATTGGAAATCCCCGTCGCAAATCCCTAATTCTCATGCTCAATGGGCCACCATCAATTCGGCAGCGCCGGAGCGGCGGGAATCGAGCCACATTTGAATTAGGAGGGCAGAAGGGCCGACGAGAAACAGTGCATAGAACGGCGCGTACACGATCTGATTCAAGCGCATGATCATTTCGGCGGCGGCCACAAGGAACACCACAATGCATTGCCCCGTCTTGGAGCGCACCGTTGTTTTCGGGTCGGTGACCATGAAGAAGACAAACAACTGATACATCGGCCCGGTAATGGGAGCAACCTCGGATTGCCACGGGCTGCCGACGATCCGGCTGCGCAAAAATGCAAAAACCAGGAAGGAAATCACATAAGTCGCCGAAATGTTCAGCCGCCGCACGCGCCACACAATCACAAATCCCAGAATCCAGATGACGACCATGGGCAACAGATAATTCCCCCACTGGATGCTCAGTGTCGCCACTGCCTCCGGTGCAAGGAATAACATCGCCGAAATGCCGAAGTTCGATGGGTTGAAAATGTGTCGTCCCTTCACGCGAATGACATATTTCGATGTGATGGCAAGCGCCGCGCACAGGGCGTAGGGCCAAAAGGCAGGCGAGCGCACCAGGATTCCCACGCTGATTCCCGTAATATAGGCGCTGGCGGGGTGCGGCCACTCTCCTCGCAGCAACCGTGAAAGCACGAGCTCGCAGGCAATGCTGGTGGCGATGGCCAGCAAAGTCTTCTGGTAGCTTTCCAGCATGCCGAAGGTCAGATTGCCGGCAAGCAGAATGGTTGTGATAAATATTGGTGGCAGATAACGGCTGTCAAGAACGGTCATGAGCATTCCGCGCTTGGGCGGAGGCGTTGCCGGTCCGGGATTGACGGCTGTTGCCACACTCATTCGGGTTCTTTCACCTGAAGCAGTTCATCGGGTGCGGGATGATCAATGGTTTGAACTTTCCCCGACGGCCAGCGGATGACGGCTTTCTCAATATGTGGATTC
>JASHTO010000124.1 GCA_030040515.1 Terriglobia bacterium | reverse complement strand
GTCGTCTTCATTCTACACTATCTTGCTGGCGGGAAAACTGGGAGCAAGATGAGTCGTGTCCTGCTCCATTGGGAGTTTCCCCAGCTTTGCCGGTGTGGTAGCCGGCGTGTGAAAGTTCCTGGCATCAGCAAGTCGTGGGCTTTATCGCTTCGAACGGACCCCTCACCCCAACTCCCCTCCCCCTCTTCCCTCTCCCCTGGGGAGAGGGAAGAGGGGGAGGGGAGTTGGGGTGAGGGGTTCCTACCCGCAGGTTAATATCTGCGGCTATTCACCGTAGGACCCCTGCCGGGGCCATCCGCGCAGGCACGGTCGTCTGGGGTTATTCCCCAGACACTACTGACTGACGACTTACAATCGATCTCTTGACCCGAGGTGACTTACGAAGATCGATCGCTCGTTTATATCCGGACCGGCAGGACCGCTGGAAGCGTTGCTCGAGTGGGACCCGCAGAAAACGCCCCGGCACGTTGCGCTCGTCTGCCATCCTCATCCCGTTTACGGCGGCACGATGCACAACAAGGTGGTGTATCGTGTGGCCAAAACGGCATTGGCGCTGGGCCTGCCCACTCTGCGATTCAATTTCCGCGGCGCTGGGAATAGTGCCGGAACTTTTGACGGAGGCGTGGGCGAGCGCGACGATGTGCGCGCGGCGCTCGACCATCTCGCCGCGCGTTTTCCGAATTTGCCGGTCTGCCTGATGGGTTTCTCCTTTGGTTCGTGGGTGGGTTTGGCCGTGGGCGCTTCCGATGCGCGCGTTTCCACCCTGGTTGGCCTGGGAGTTCCCACCAGCACCAGTGATTTCAGTTTTCTTCACGAGGTTCGCAAACCTAAATTGATAATTCAGGGAACGCAGGATCAATTCGGCCCGCGCGAACAGGCGGCGAAGCTTTACGCGAAGCTCGCCGAGCCGAAACAAATCCACTGGGTCAAAGGTGCGGACCATTTCTTCACTGAAAAGCTGGAGGAAGTTCAACGTGCCTTGCAAGATTTCCTTGTGTCCATGCTTGGCGGTCACGCCTGACGCCGCCGGAGATACAATGGATTCCATGGCTGATCTTTATGACAGAGCCCACAGCGAACGCGATGCCCTCTACTGCCCAGTTTGCAAAGCTGAAGTTTCTGACCCGCTGGTGTGCGGTGATTGCGGCGCAGTGATCTGCCGCAAGTGCGGCACCCCGCTCGAGAAGATTGATGAGCTGGGAATCGGCTGAGGGAGCGATGCACAACGATGCGCTCGGAGTGGGTAGCCACGGCACGATCTTTGTGCCGTGGGCGTTGCTTTTGAAGAACCCACGGCAGAAAAGGCATGCCGTGGCTACCCACTTGCCCGATCTTCCCACGGAAAGCTTCTCCCGCGAAAGCTTCTATCAGGACCGCGCATAAATGCCCGGCGCTCTCAACCCTTTCGACTGATATGAGCTTCTCCATGTTCGAGCTTTGCCTATGTTAGAATGTACTTGAAGTGATTAGTTAGTTCGAGTCAGCATCAGAAAGGATTGATCCGTGTCTGTAGCCATCATGGCCAAGGTTGTGCCGGCGCTTACCGCTCGGACCCAATTCGGGCAGATTCTGCGCCGGGTGAAGCAGAATAAAGAGCGCTTCGTGGTGGATCGGCGAGGCGAGCCGCAGGCTGTAATCATGAGCGTAGAGGAATACCTGAAGAAATTCCTGAAGCGCCCACCGGCGGCCCTGGCCGCCCTGCGCCGCGAAGCCCGGGCGAAGCGGCTCGACCAGCTTTCCCTGCGGGAGATCAATCTGGAAATCGCGCGCACGCGCCGGGAACGCCGCCGTGCCACGCGCTAGGGCGGTATTGGACACGAATGTTATTGTCTCCGCCCTCTTGAAACCGGAGGGCAGGCAAGCCCTGCTTTTGGATTTGGCCCTGTCGGGAAGTTTTGCCCTCCTTGTTTCTCCCGCCCTTCTCGAAGATTATGAAGAGGTCCTGCGCAGGCCGCGCTTCCGGCTTGACTCCAGAAAGGTCACACAGGCACTGCGCGAGATTCGGAGCGCCGCCCGCCTTGTCCAACCCCGGCGGCAGCTTCTCGCCACGCGGGACCCTGACGATAACGCGGTTCTTGAATGCGCCGTAGAAGGCAGCGCGGAATACGTTGTCACCGGTAATGCCCGCGACTTCCCGAAGGAATTTCAGGGAATCAAAATCATCCTGCCGCGTGAGTTCATACTCATTCTGGCCGAACGGCTGGAATAAGAATTTATTGGCGGAAGAGATAAGGTTCCAGGAACGTTTTTCTCTCCCTGGAACCTCTTTCTCTCATTTTCATCTCTGCTCGCAATTGCCTTGGTGCCCGTGATTGTGTAGTATGCGGGAAAGGGACGGGGAATCTTCTATGCTAAAAATCCTAATGTTACTCTTAGGGGGACTCGCCTTGGCCGCGATTGGTCGGGTTTTGTGGTGGAACGCCCGCGGATCGTCAACTTCCCTTTTGCCAAGACGTCCTGAGGCCGTAGCCAGCTACGCTTCATTCGTTCTTGCGCTTGTGGTTTCTCTAACACTTCTGTTTGGCCCTGTCTACACGGAAGAAATCGGGACAAGCGAAACCTCCGCCCGGGGAACTATCATTAATAAGCCCATCATACGTCATCCATCGATGCTCCAGGTTGACCATGCAAATGCTCTTCTTTTCGTGGGAATACCGATGCTCTTAGTATGCCTGCCGCTTTTGTTTCGAAGGAGCCGTTGGCGAGGACTCCTTGAAGGCATCTGTGCGACCGTGCTGATCGTTTTTTCACTTGTACCCTTTTCGATCGGGTTCTTCTATCTGCCGAGCGCCGTGGCCATGTTAGTCGCGGCGGTTCAGGCCCGTCCGGCACACGCATCCGCCTGACCCGGAGTCGGTAGCCACGGCACGATCTTTGTGCCGTGGGCGTTGCTTTCGAAGAACCCACGGCAGAAAAGGCATGCCGTGGCTACCCGCAGAAGCGCCTGGAGCATGTCATCCAGATAGACCTTATAGTCCCGGGGCATGGATGGTCTCGTTGAGGATGGGTTCCCGCAGCCTGGGCTTAAGAGTATCGGCCAGCACTAAATCCACCCGGCAGCCGAACAGGTTCTCCAGGTACGCCTTTAAATCCATGTAGGCGTCGAAAGTCTTCTGCTCAAATTCCACAAGAAAGTCCAGATCACTGGCCGGATGGTCTTCTCCTCGCGCGACCGATCCGAACAGGCCAAGGCTCCGCGCTCCGAGGCGGCGGATTTCCTCCCGGTGTTCGCTCAATTTAGCAAGGACCTGTTCCCGAGTAAGCGGCATATCTGAGTCGTTCCTGCTCGCGGCCCTCAGGCTGGGCGCATCGATTTACTCCGGCTAATGTTACGACAGCACCAGCGGACAAGCAAACGGTATCGGTTAGTGGGTAGCCACGGCACGATCTTTGCGCCGTGGGCGTTGGTTTCGAAGAACCCACGGCATAAAAGGCATGCCGTGGCTACCCCCTTCAATACTGCGCCAGTGCCCTTGCTGCCTTCTCGACATCAGCGGGTTGGGGCAGCACGACGTCTTCGTGGGTGGGATGGTAGGGGATCATGACGTCCCTGCCGGCGAGGCGGCGGACGGGGGCGTCGAGGTACGAAAATAATTCGTCGGCGATTCGCGCCGCGATTTCCGCGCCGTAGCC
>JASHTO010000123.1 GCA_030040515.1 Terriglobia bacterium | reverse complement strand
GCTGCTGCGTTTCTCTCAGGCGGGAGTCGGCTGGTATCTGGTTTTGCGGAATTTTCTAAGTCCATCCCTCATCTTTGCGCTCGCTTTCGGATGGACCCTGGCGGCTCTGTGGGCGACTCGAAAGGATGACTCACGGCTGGGCATCCTGGAAAATGCGCCGCTGCGGATATGGGCGCGCGGCGTTTTAGGCACGATGGCCGCCCTGGCGGTCGTCGTGGGAGTATGCCACCTCCCAAATCCCTTGAACCTTTCTACCGCCCACGCTACGGCGAGAAGGCCGCAGTCACCCAACATCGTGCTGATCGTGTGGGACACTGCCCGCGCCGATCATTTTTCGTCCTACGGATATTTCCGCAACACCACCCCAAACGTCGATCAGTTCGCCCGGCGCGGCGTCCAGTTTGAAAACGCCATTTCGGCGTCGTCATGGACTCTGCCCTCCATGCTTTCCATTTTCACTTCCCTTTTGCCCCACCAGCACGGCTCCGGAACGGATCGGGCGGGCGAGCCGCGGACTCTGGCGGAAATCCTGAGCGCGGGTGGCTATGAGACGGCGGGATTCAATGCCAATCCTTTTTACGGCATCGTCCCCTGGGGACTGGGTCGGGGATTTGCGACCTACACCGACAGCACCGGAACCGTGGGATACAGCCTGGATGCCATGCGGCTGGGACGCGAGTTCGTTGAGCCGATAAGTGAACAGTTGTTCCAGCGCAGCCGCTTCAACCAATTCACCGCTCATCAACTCAACGAGGAAGTATACCGCTGGTACGAACATCGCTCCGAGCGTCCCTTCTTCCTTTTTCTCAACTATAACGACGCCCATGATCCGTATGAAGCTCCTCCGCCTTACGACCACCTCTACGGTCACGATTCACGCGACGCCAAGCACCTGCTGCTCACCGCCAAGTTAAATCGCGTGGAGCTTCCCCTCGCCGATCGCGATGGCATCATCGATTCCTACGATAACTGCCTGCACTATATCGACAGCCAGGTGGGTGAGCTCCTGAGCTTTCTGCAAAGTTCACCCGAGTGGGCCAACACTTATGTCATCATCACCGCCGATCACGGTGAAGGGTTCGGCGAGCACGGCACTTATTCGCATGGTTCAAGTCTGTACCGCGAACTCCTGCACGTACCCCTGATTGTGGTGGGGCCGGAGGTTCCCAAAGGCCTCCGCGTTGCCGACACGGCCACCACGCGGCGAATCTTCTCAACCGTGCTGGAATTCGCCGGCGTGAAGGGAGCGATGCTGCATCGCAGCAGCTTGTCCCGCCTGTGGACGGCCGGGTATGCCCCCAATAATCCCGACGAGCCCACGGTTTCGGAGCTTTTCGACAGCTCACCCACGCTGGCCCCCCACGGCTTGATCACGATCACAACCCGCGAGTGGCAACTTATCCACAAATCGGGCGTTAATCGCAACGAGCTTTACCACTGGACCACTGACCCGGCGGAACAGCACAATGTCGCCGGCCTCCCGGAAAACCAGGCGGAGATGCAACGCCTCGAAAATGACCTAATTTCCATCGTCGTAAGGTCGCGACGGCCTTGGCGCGACACCAGTTATCTGCTGGCGCTTACCGGACCCAATTTCTCTCCGGACTTGGAAGCGCTCAAACCCAACCCCAGGCTCCCGGACGGATCTCTGCTGCCGGCGGGAGCCGGAGCCGCACAAGCCCTCTTCGCTCCCAACGCCGGAACCCCCAGGTCAAATAGCAAAGATCCCGAAAAGGAATTGCTGAAGACGCTGCCCTACGATGAACCTTGATGAAGGCCTCTCCACCGGAGTGATAAGTCCGCCACTTGGGCCGTCCAAGCCAAAGTTGCAACCCGCTCGCTGCGGTAATAAAGTCTCTCCGCTCGAAACTCCATGGGACTGAATTCCTCCGATCCTTCGCGGACGTCGACCGACGCGGCTCCCAGCCCTGCCACCTTCTCTCGCGTTGACCTTGTAGCCATCGCGCTGCTCATTGCCACCGTGATCGCAATGTTCTGGAGAGTGGTTTTCTCTTCCGCGATGTTCTTTTACCGCGACATCTACAACTACACTTTTCCCAGTGCGCGCTTCATTCACGACTTGTGCCGCCGGGGGTTTCTTCCCTACTGGAATCCTTATCTGAATTACGGCCAGCCGGTGCTCGCCAATCCCAATCTACTGTTCTTCTATCCGTTTACGCTTTTCATTGTGCTTTTCCCCGTTGACGCCGCATTCACCGCGCATTTCCTTGTGCATTTCGCCTGGGGAGGAATCGGGGTCTACGTCCTGGGGCGCTCGTGGGGGCAGACGTGGCGGGGCGCGCTTTTTGCGGCGCTGTTCTTCATGCTGAGTGGCCCGGTACTTTCCCTCGGCGATCTCTACAACCAGTCGGCCTGCGCCGCGTGGATTCCCTGGGCGCTCTTCGTAACGGATCGCGCGTTGGCCAGTCCGCGATTGCGTTTGTGGATCGTCTTAATTATGATCTTCTCGTTTCAATGGCTGGCCGGCGAGCCGATGACCATGCTTGCGACGTTTGGCCTTTGCGTCGCCTACGCTTTTTATCGCCGCGGCCACTGGAGCCGCCTCTGCTCGAAGCCCAACTTCCGCCTGCTCGTTACATTTTTTCTGGTGGGAGTGGGGATGCTGCTGCTTTGTGCCGCGCAATTTCTTCCCGCCGCCAGCCTGCTCAGCGAATCGCGCCGCGGCGTGCAGGGTTTGCGCTTCCGCGAAACGGCCAATTGGGCGGTGAATCCTTTTTCCCTGCCGCAATTAATCGTGCCGGATTTCTTCGGCTCGGGGATTGCCGCGCCGACGGGCTGGCTCTGGTTGATGTCCGATTCGAATCTTCCTTATTTTATCTCCGTCTTTCTGGGCTTCGTCCCGGTCTTCGGCGCGCTGGCCGGATGGGCGTTGGGACGCGATGAGCGGCGCAAATTTGCCGCAGGCGCGGCGGGGATTTTCCTGCTCCTTTCGTTCGGCCATTTTACTCCGGTCTTCGCGCTGGCTTATTTGCTCATTCCTCCGCTTGCGGTGGTGCGGTATCCCGTCAAGCTGCTGGTGGTCGTTACGTTTCTCCTCGCCATCCTGGCAGGGTGGGGATTCGATTCGCTGCTCTCGCAATCGGCTCCGTGGAAAACGCACCGCCGCCGGCTGCTGGCGCCTCTCTACGTCTCCCTCGCGGGAATCATCGCAGCCCTGCTGATGGCCTGGGTGTCGCCGAACCTCATTCTGTCGCCCACCAGGCAGATTCTCAGCAAGCTCGGCGAAAACCCCTTCAACATTCGGCAAATGCCCGATTTCCTCATCACCATGCTGCGCTATCAGCTTCCGGGCCTGGCGGGATTCTTCCTGGGAGGAATCGTTCTGGCTCATGGCCTGGAACAGCGGAAGCGCTGGGCGCGCCCCGGTCTGTACGCCTTCGCGCTGCTCGCCATCGGTCAACTGGTGACGGCGAATTCCGGGGCAAATCCCACGGTTCCCAAGACTTTTTTCACCTACCGCCCTCCTGTGTTGAATCAGTTCAAGGACCCTCCCGGCACCTATCGCGTGGCCTCATTCTGGCCCGTGGTTGAAACACCCGAAATCGGGAACGTGCAAACCTATATCAATTTCGAATCGCTTCCGGAAGCCGCCGACCTCGGCCCCGCCGGGCAGGGAGCGTTTCAGCCGCGGTCGCAACTGGCCACAGGCTCGATGCTCAACGATGTGGAGGGCAGCATCAATCTGGATCTCGAGCGCTCACTGCCACCCTATCTCTACGACGTCGAAATCTACCAGGATCGCCACGTCAAAGATCCACTGCACGTCGATTGCCTGCTGGGCCGTACCAATGTGAAGTACATCATTCGTCCCAGAGCCGCGGACTCTATGGCCGTGCGGCCGCTCGGCGAGGTTTTCAACGGGTCATCCCTGCCGAGCAAATTGTATGAGGATATGTGCTTCCTGCCGCGGGCCTATGTGGCGGGCAATTCACTGTTCACGACGGATTCAAACGAAACCTTGGATTACCTCGCCTGGCCGGAGTTCGATGCCGTCAATTCGGTGATCCTCGCGGTGCCGGCAGGCTCATTCCCCAAAGTCAGCGGGAGCGCGCCCGCCGGGGACGTGGAGATTGTGCACCGCGACCCCAATTCCGTAACCCTGCGGGCGCAACTCACTCGGCCCGGGTACGTTGTCCTGCTGGATCGATACGATCCCAATTGGCTGGCGAGTGTGGATGGTCATCCCACGCCGGTCGTTCGCGCCAATCAGATCTTTCGCGCGGTCTACGCAGATATGGGGACTCACGAAATTCGATTTGAATATCATCAGCGCGGATTTCATCTGGGCCTGGCCATTTCCCTGCTCACCCTTGCCGCGCTTGCCGCCCTCTACTTCAAACGGTAAATATGGAAATCACCCAGCCGAACGTCGGGTACGTACAAGCGGTTCAAAATCCCTTTCAGCGCGGGATAGACGAGCAAATACCCTTCCGAATCGAGGGTGGTAAAGGAAACGGCGGGAATGGCGTCGTCGCGGACCACAACAATGTAGCGCGGGCGTTTGGCTTCCAGGGTGTCTGCCAGCTCTTGACGCCAGCGGTCCGGAGCCCAGAGCGAAATCAGGGCAAGGTTCGACACAAACCGTGACGGGGTTCTCCGCTGGCCGAGGAAATTAATGAGCGGCGCCGTTCCCCAAACGTAAACCTCGTCGTCGGGACCCGAATTCGCCTTCAGGAAGTCGAGCACCCGCATCTGGTCGCGCAGCTTTTCGAGAGGAAGCTCCCAATAGTAAACCGCGTAGGATTGCTCGGGGTTGCGCCACCAGTCCTTCAAGAAGCCATACTGCTGGACAACGCGCACGCTCTCTTCCGGCAACAGTGACGCAGCAACGCCTGCCAGCACCAGCCACAACAGGCTGCGCGCCAGCGTCAGTTTCCGCTGCGCGAATATCCTTTGAAGATACCTGAACCCCTCGTAGGTTTTTACGCAAACGTATCCCCAGAACATCGCAAAGAAGGGGTAGCACGTTTCGTAGTAATAGGGATGATGGAAGCGCACCTGCATCGCCACGGAAAGGTATCCGGCGAAGGCAAAGAGCGCCGCGGGCGCGATGGCGCTCAACTCGCGGCGCCTCCAGGCAATGAACAGAGCGAGTGCGGCAATGATTTCGTACCAGATTCCCAGTTGAATCTGCGTTTCACGCAGGGCCCACAAGAAGAAGTTATTCGTGGTGATTCCAAATGCCATGGCGCCGTAGCGCGGCAGGACTTCAAACTGGACTTCCTTCAAGGCCGGCCAGGCGCCCGAAATCCGAAAATAGGTCAGCACCCCGGCGACGGCGAAGATAAAGCCGCCGGCAACCACCAACATTCGCCTCAACCAACCCTTCCAGGGAATCGAAAAGCGCACGCGCCCAGCGTTCTGGCTCAATTCGCTAAAATCCAGAAATGGCACCAGTGCAACAAACGGGAAAAACGCCACGGCGTTGTACTTCAGCCAGAAGGCTGCTCCCAGTATCAAACCCGCGAGGAAGAGTCGAATCGCCCTCCGGCCCTCTTCTTGCTGTAGGAGGAAGTACGCGGCAAAAACGCAAAGCATCAGGAATGTCTCGGGCTGGGCGGCATGAATGTAACCTTGCCGGCAATGACGCACCGCGTTGAAAACCATCGCCAGCGCCGCGGCGGGCGTGCCCATCGAGTGCCGGGCGAAATAGAAAATGCAGCAGGAGATTACGAGCAGCCACAGAATGTCAACCACTCCCACAGACCACATCACCGGCCCGAAAATCTTCACGATCAGCGCGTAGATGTAAAAAATTCCCGGCGGCTTGTTATCCCAGAGGTCGCGATAGAGGAGTTGGCCGCGCAGCAAACCCTGCCCCATCACGCAGAACGTTGCTTGGTCGCGCCCGATGGGATAGCGCAAGTTGGGAAGGGCGCGCAGGAGCACGAAACTCAGCGCCCCATAAAACCATACGCGCCAGCGAGTGGAGTCAGTAAGATTGGTTATGCTCACACAAGTTTCTTCCCCGGCGAGCCGCTTTCATGGTCGAACCCGTGTGCGCTTGATGCAAAGGACATGCCGGTTCCCCAATCTACAATATTCCCATGGTGGGCACAATCCAGATCGCCGTCTCATGGTCTGGCCGAAAACTTCGTGCTAAACTGCATTCGATTCATCTCACGTTGGTCAAAAATCAGATCCTCAAAAGGGTGCAAACCCTGAACGCTGCAGAAGATAGTAAGAAAGAATTTCACCAGAACACGGTTCATTTCACGGTAGCGCAGCATGTTTATCTTTCTTGAATACATTATGGTGGCCGTTTTGATTGTGGCCACTTACCTCCTTCCCACTTTTCCCTCCCGGTGGTGTCAGGTTGTGGAACAACACTTGGCTGGCCTGGCGAGGAGGCGCACCCTTTCAGTCGTCCTCGTGGGCATGCTGGCATTGGGGATTCGCGCAGCCCTGTTGGTCAATTTCCCCGTCCCCGCCCCCGGCCTTCACGACGATTTCTGCTACCTCCTGGCGGCGGACACCTTCGCGCATGGCCGTCTGACGAATCCAACCCACCCCATGTGGGTCCACTTTGAAACGATGTACGTCAATCAAAAGCCCACCTACATGTCGATGTTTTATCCTGCTCAGGGCCTGCTGCTGGCTCTGGGCCAGGTGGTCGCAGGTTGCCCGTGGATGGGTTCGTGGTTGGCGGCGGGCGGCATGTGCGCAGCCATCTGCTGGATGCTCCAGGGCTGGCTGCCGGCGGGGTGGGCTCTGCTGGGCGGACTCCTTGCGGTTATGCGGCTCGGGACCTTTACCTACTGGGTGAACAGCTACTCGGGTGGGTCGCTCGCGGCCATTGGTGGGGCGCTGGTTCTAGGAGCACTACCTAGAATCAAGCGCTACCAGCGGGCGCGCGATGCCTTGCTGATGGGGTTGGGGTTTGCCCTCCTCGGCAACACGCGCCCCTATGAAAGCCTCTTCTTTGGTCTTCCCATCGCCGCGGCAATGCTGATTTGGGTGCTGGGAAAGAAGCGCCCGCCCCTTCGGCAATCGCTCCCGCGAGTCGTCCTGCCGATCGGCCTGGTTTTGGCGGGGACGCTGGCTTGCATGGCCTACTTCTTCTGGCGCGTAACGGGCAGTCCGTTCCGCACGCCCTTCCAGGTCAATATCGAGACGTACTACTGCGTCCCTTACTTTCCCTGGCAGCCTCTCAACTTTCATCATGAGTATCACCACCTGGTGCTGAAACAATTCTTCGCGGATAGCTGGCAATTGTACCTTTACCATCGAGCCCGCCGCGCGCCCTGGGCAGTATTGGGAT
>JASHTO010000122.1 GCA_030040515.1 Terriglobia bacterium | reverse complement strand
TCGGCCAAATGCAGGCGGGCACAAGAACGAACGCCGCACCCAGCACAACCATCGAGAGGATTGGCGAGACGCGCGTCAGGCCCAGCATCAGATGCGCGGGAACGATGAGCAGCGAGCCCAGCACCATCAGCGTCGCGCGGCGGCCCACGCGATCCACAAAGCCTCCGGCGAAGGGAGCGAGAATCATCGATGCCGCGATAATGATCGACGTCGTACCCTGCGCGGTTGTGAACATGTGCGTGAAGTTGTAGAACACCCCCTGCACAAATCCCAGCCCTTCGGCGGAAGCCATCGGCATGCCCCACTTGTCATGAAAGAAATCCGTGGCCAGCGCCGTAAAGGGGAAAATTGCCGAGTAGAAGGTCACGCAAATTCCCACCGCGTACCAATAGGAGGCGCGGAATTTTCCCACGTCGCTCCAGGTGATTTTGTCGCCGCCGCCCGCCTCGGGCAGATGCAGAATCGGTTCGGCGTGTTTGTCCATCAGCGTATAAATCCAGTTGCAGATGAAACTCAGCAGGCACAATCCGGCGGCAATCCACAGCGCCTCGCGCCATCCGTAGCGGCTGGCCAGCAATTCTTCCGTATTGAATGAAAACAGCGTGCCCAGGCGAGCGATGGTGAGCGTGATGCCGAACGCCAAAGCCAGTTCTTTGCCCGTAAACCAGCGCGCGGTGATGGCGCTCTGCGCGACGATCATCGATTCCGAGCCGATGCCGAAGATTACGCGGCCGATGTCGAGCACCGCCAGGCTGGGCGCCCAGGCCACCAGGGCCGCTCCCGCCACGACGAATGCCGAGAAAATCAAGCTGCCGCGGCGCACGCCCACACGGTCAATGAGGAATCCACCCGCCAGCACGGCAAAGACCGCGGCCACGCTGTACATCGTGTACATCGTGCCGATGGCCGCGCGGTCCGTGTGAAACACCTGGATGAGCGTGGTCTCAATCGCGCCCACACTGTCATAGGCAAAGTAGCTGCCAAAAGCCATCAGCGCGGCAAAGACCAGAATGACGAATCGATAGGGTTTCCCGGCGGGGTGAAACGTGCCGGCTTCAGGGCTCGACATGGACGGGCAGTATAGCACACGCCCGCCCACGCATTTCTCGGGGCAGACTGCCGGCGGCCTCGCATCAAGCGCGAAACTGCCGGCAATCTGGAAGACCGAAGCCAGCCCTTACGGGTTCGTCCGAACGTAGGCGTTATAAGCAGGAAGCGGCTGATTCGTTTGGATAGGAGGTGCCGCAGCGTTCTGCGCCGGAGCAGCAGGAGGAGTAAAGTGGTGCCATTGTCCATCGCCTACGTAGGCGTTCAGTGTTCCCGGTCCGCCGTTCATTTGGGAGCGCGGGGCCGCGCCAGGTGCAACCGCAGGTGCCGGAGCGCCTGACGCCGGGCCGTTCGGGATAGTCCGGCAGGTGTAAGAACTGTAGGCACCGCAAGGGTCATCACCATAGTAAGGGTATGAGGGGTAGGGATAACCGTAATCGGCGTATGGATAGCCGTAACCGTACCAGTAAGGCCAATAGGCCCATGGATACCAACCGAGCCCCAGGCCCCAACCCCAGCCCCAACCGCCGTAGCCGAATCCATAGCCGCGAAAGCCGTAGCCATAGCCACGACCGTAACCATAGCCACCACGGAAACCGCCGCCGACCGCGGCACCGCGGAAGCCACCACCAACTGCACTGCCATGGAAGCCGCCGCCTCCACCACCGTGGAAGCCGCCACCGCCGCCATGCCCACCACCGCCATGCCCGCCACCTCCCCGGGCAAATGCCGTGGTACCGCACATACTCAAACCAATTGCCAACGACAACAGAGCGATATGCAGCCTGCGCATATGTCCCTCCTAACTGAAAGCCTAGCACCTTTGGGAGCCTGAAACAAGCTTGGTAGCGGGTCAATTTGAAATCTCGGTGTAGGGGCACCCCTCGCCCTGCGGCCCATAGCCTTCGGGCGACGGGTCGCGGGTGCCCTGCCCGATGTCACTGGACAGAAGGGCAGGGACAAGCCCTGCCCCTACGGAATTTCAAACTGACCCACTACTACAAGCTTAGGTACGGCCTCACGCCTCAAGCTTTTGCCCCAGCAGGCCGATAGAAGAATGAGGAGGAGCACGGCCCTGCTGCGGAGTGGGGGGCTTTTATTGCTGTGTCCCAGAAGAAGCGCAAAAACGCCACCACGCTTCAGGTCGAAGAAGCATTACGACAGAGCGAAGAACGAACTCGCCTGATCGTGGAGACCGCGCTCGATGCAATGGTCACCATGGATCACCAGGGCTTGATCACAGGGTGGAATCCGCGCGCGGAAAAGATTTTCGGCTGGTCCCGCCAGGAGGTGATGGGCCGCCGGATGTCGGAGATCATCATTCCACAGCAATACCGCGAAGCGCACGAGCACGGTCTCCAGCGCTTCCTGGCGACGGGCGCCGGCAAAGTCCTGAATCAGCAGATTGAGATTACCGCCCTGCACCGGAGTGGCCGGGAATTCCCCGTTGAACTCGCCATCTGCCCGGCCAAGCTGGGCGATCGGTGGACCTTCAGCGGGTTCATCCGCGATCTGACGCAGCGAAAGAAGGCGGAGCGGCGCCTGGCCGCCCAGTACGCCGCTACGCGAGCCCTGGCAGAGTCCAAAAACGTCAGCGAAGGCATGGCGCGCGTGCTGCAACTGGTGTCGGAAAGCCTTGACTGGGAGATGGCGTTCTTCTGGGGGGTCAATACGCGCTCCCGAACCCTTTATGTTGAAAGCTCCTGGAAGGCGCCCGGGGTCGATGGCGAGGCCTTCCGCCAGATCAGCGCGCAGACATTTTTCCCGATGGGGGTCGGACTGCCGGGCCGGGTGTGGGAATCCAAGATGCCCGCCTGGATTTCCGACGTCTGCACGGACAGCAATTTCCCGCGCATCCCTTATGCCCTGCAGGTGAATCTGCACGCGGCGCTGGCCTTCCCGGTGATGATGGTGAACGAAGTGGTGGGAGTCATGGAGTTTTTTCACCGCCAAAGGGAGGAGCCCGACCAGGATCTGCTGGATATGTTCGCCGCGGTGGGCAGTTTGGCGGGCCAGTTCATTGAGCGCAAGCGCACCGAAGAAGCCCTGCAACGCTCCAATGACGAACTGGAATTCCGCATTCAAGAGCGCATGCGCGAACTGACCGAGACGAACGCGGCGCTGCGAGCGGAAATCATCGAGCGCCAGCGCACGGAGGAAGCTCTTGTGCAGGCCAAGGAGGTGGCCGAGGGCGCCAGCCGTGCCAAGGGGGAATTCCTGGCCAACATGAGCCACGAAATCCGCACGCCCATGAACGGCATCATCGGTATGACGGAGCTGGCGCTTGACACTCCCCTGAGCGCGGAGCAGCGCGATTACCTGACCATGGTCAAGGATTCCGCCGACTCCCTGCTGACCGTCATCAACGATGTCCTGGATTTTTCGAAGATTGACGCCGGCAAGCTCAGTCTGGACCCCAATGAGTTCGACCTCTTCGATCTGCTGGCGGGCACGCTGCGGTTGCTTTCCTGTCGCGCCGGGCAAAAGTGCCTGGAGATTACCTGGAACACCGCGCCGGACGTGCCCCCGCGCATCGTGGGCGACCCGGGAAGGCTCCGCCAGATCCTCGTGAACCTGGTCGGCAACAGCATCAAGTTCACCGAACGGGGTGAAGTAGCGCTGGGCGTGGAGGTGGAATCCCGGACCGCGGATAGCGTTGTGCTTCATGTGCGCGTGCGCGACACGGGAATCGGCATCGCTCAGGACAAGCAGAAAAGCATCTTCGAAGCCTTCACGCAGGCTGACAATTCCATGACGCGAAAGTACGGCGGCACGGGCCTGGGCCTGACCATCAGCTCGCGCCTGGTGCAGATGATGGAGGGCAACATCTGGCTGGAGAGCCTTCCGGGCGAAGGGAGCACCTTTCATTTCACCGCGCGATTCGGCCTGCCCAAGGTTGCGCGGGTGGAAGCGGCGCCGATGCGCGTCGCCAATTTGCATGGCCTGCGCGTTCTGGTGGTTGACGACAATGCCACCAACCGGAAAATCCTGGAAGCCATGCTGAAGCACTGGCAGATGGAGCCGGAGCTGACGGAGGACGGACCGCAGGGCCTGGAGGCGCTGGAGCGGGCCGCGGCCGCCGGCACGCCTTTTTCACTCGTCCTGCTCGATGCCCAAATGCCGGAGATGGACGGCTTCTCCTTCGCCGAGCTGATGGGCAAGAACCCGCGCCTCGCCGGGGCAACGATCATGATGCTGACTTCCTGCGGGCAGCGCGGGGACGTAGCGCGCTGCCGCGAGCTGGGAATCGCGGTTTACCTCATCAAGCCCATTCGTCAGTCGGAGCTGCTGGAAGCCATCCTGGCCGCCCTGGGCAAGCCGGCTGCTTCCGGAGCCTCCATCGTCACCCGCCACACCTTGCGCGAAAAACATCGGAAACTTGCAGTTCTGCTCGTTGAGGACAACTCCATCAATCAGCAACTGGCCATTCGCGTGCTCGAAAAACGCGGGCACGCGGTGACCGTGGCCTCCGATGGCGCTCAAGCCTTGCAGCAGTTGCAGAGGGTGAAATTTGACGTCGCCTTGATGGATGTGCAGATGCCGGTGATGGATGGGCTCCAAACCACTCAGGCGATTCGCAAGAACGAGGAGTCCACGGGAAGCCACCTGCCCATCATTGCCATGACGGCCCATGCCCGCGAGTCCGATTCTGACCGCTGCCGCGCGGCGGGAATGGACGATTTCATCTCCAAGCCCATCAACGCGGATGAACTGGTAGAATTGCTGGAGAAATACGCGCCTTCCGCAGCGCCCCCAGCCACCGGAATTCCACCGGGCGCTGCGCCGCAGGGCAAGGTCTTCGACCGCAGCGAGGCGCTGCGCCGCATTCAGGGCGACGAAGAACTTTTGGCGCACCTGGCCAGAATTTTTGTCAAGGATCACTCCCAACAGGTGGCGAGCATTCGCCACGCCCTGCAGCAGAGCGACTTTCCGGGGCTGGAGCGCGCCGCGCACACCCTGAAGGGCTCGGCGGCGACTTTAGGCGCCGAGCGCGCCACGCAGGTGGCGTTGCAACTGGAGACCTCGGCTCGCACCGGTGACCTGGGCGAGTGCCGGCGGCTGCTCACGCTGCTTGAGCCGGAGGTGGAAGCGCTGAAATCCGAGTTGCAGTCTTTAGTGGGCGCCGGGGCATGAGGGTGCTGGTGGCGGAGGACAATCCGGTCACGCGCAAACTGCTGCAGCGATCCCTCGAGCGCCGGGATTATGAGGTCACGGTCGCCGTCGATGGCACCGAGGCCCGGCAGATTCTGCTGGGGAATGACGCACCCAAGCTCGCCATCCTCGATTGGATCATGCCGGGAATCGACGGTGTGGAGATCTGTCGCGAGCTCCGGCAGCGCGCCTCCGCGTCCTACATCTACACGCTGCTGCTCACTTCCAAAGCCCGGCGCGAGGATTTGCTGAAAGGCCTCGAGGCCGGTGCCGACGACTATCTGGTAAAACCCATCGACCCGCTGGAGCTCCAGGCCCGCCTGCGCAGCGGCCTGCGCATTCTGGCCCTTCAGGACCAGTTGATCGCCGCCCGTGATGCCATGCGGGAGCAGGCGACGCGCGATGCTCTCACGGGAGTATGGAATCGCCGCGCGGCACTCGAAATCCTTGACCGCGATTTCCATCGCGCGCGCCGCTTGCATGAGCCCCTGGTGGTCATCATGCTCGACCTTGATCATTTCAAGCGTATCAACGACACGCGCGGCCACCCCGGCGGCGATGCGGTCCTGATGGAAGTCGTCCGCCGCGCGCTCGCGGTGCTGCGGCCTTACGATTCCCTCGGCCGCTACGGAGGCGAGGAGTTCATGGTCATTGCGCCCGGCTGCGATGCCCAATCGGGATTGGACCTGGCCGAGCGTTTGCGCGAATCCGTCGTCGCCTCGCCCATACCCCTCGCCCCCGATTCCCTTTCCGTCACCCTCAGCCTCGGAGTCGCCTCGCTCGCCGACGACCCCACACCTGAGTCGCTTGTTCACCGCGCCGACAAGGCCCTCTATTCCGCCAAAAACGCCGGAAGAAACCGCTACGCCATGGCCTGAAGGCCAGCAGCGTCGCGCTGGCGGGCGCAGACTCCTGAGTCTGCGATCCCAGAGGGAACCCTTTTTACAATGTTGCACGCAGAGATTGAAGTACATCTCTGCGCCGGCCCGCAGTTATAAATTCCGGCCAGCAAGCTGGCCGGAGCAAAAAGCGACAGCAAGCCGCCGCACTCCAGACGCCGGGCCTCGGCCGTGAGCATTTGGACGGCACCTTACCAAGAAGGGAAACCAATTCTGCGACGACCAGCGCGCGAGTAACTATCCTCCGGCAAAGCCGGAGGCTTTTGTGGTGGCTGGCCCCTCAAAGCGGCCTGACCGCCACCGCCAGAAAGAAACCCCTCACCCTTTCACCCCTTCTCCCCTCTTCCCTCTCCCCGGGGGAGAGGGAAGAGGGGAGAAGGGAGTTGGGGTGAGGGGCCTTTTCGATACGACGAAAGCCCGCGATTTGCTGATGATCGGAGCTGTCAAACTCCGACTGCCTCCCCGGCAGAGCCGGGGGACCACCCAATGGATTTGAAGGCAAAGGGCTTAGCACGTCCAACCGGCAAAAAAGCAGCTAATTTGGGCAATTATATACTTGACATACCATGAATTTCAGGCTATATTTGAAGCATGAAAAACATCAACACATTGCAGGAAGCGATTGTTCACTTCAGCGATTACGAAAACTGCCGGGCGCTTATGATGGAGCTTCGCTGGCCAGACGGCAAAGTGAAATGCCCGCATTGCGGATCAGAGAAGGTAACTTACCTCGCAAAGACTCGCGTGTGGAAATGCTACGGCGGCCACAAGAAGCCGACCTTCTCGTTGAAGACCGGAACAATCTTCGAGGACTCTCCGCTTGGACTGGATAAGTGGCTGGCGGCGCTCTGGCTGGTGGTGAACTGCAAGAACGGCATCAGTTCATGCGAAGTTGCCCGCGACCTATCCGTTACTCAAAAGTCTGCATGGTTCATGATGCATCGCATCCGTCTGGCCTTGCAGGATAAGGACGGCGGCAAACTTGGCGGAGAGGTTGAAATCGATGAGACTTTCATCGGCGGACTCGCTCGTAACATGCACGCCAGCAAACGCCGCGAGAAGATTCAGGGAACCGGCGGACGGGACAAAGTTGCCGTTCTCGGAATTCTCAAGCGTCATGGAAAAGTTCGCACCTCTATTGTCCCGAACGTCCAGCGAGAGACCCTTCACGCCAAGGTGCGTGGGAACGTCCGCCGTGGCTCGAAGCTCTTTACTGATGCGTGGACATCCTATACCGGCCTGAACGCAGATTACGTTCATAGCGTGATTGATCACGCCAAAGCCTACGCGGTCGAGAACGTCCACACCAACGGACTCGAGAATTATTGGAGCCTCTTGAAGCGCACCATTAAGGGAACCTATATCAGCGTCGAACCGTTCCATCTTTTCCGCTATCTCGACGAGCAGGCGTACCGTTACAACAACAGGATGGATATGAAGGACGGAGATCGTTTTAGATTGGCGCTTTCCCAAGTCACAGGTAAGCGGCTAACATACCGGCATTTGACTGGGAAAGATTTGGAGGTTCCCCCCTCACTGGCAAGATGAAGCGGCAAAACAGAGGGAAGCGAAAGGCTAGTTAACCCTTACGGGTGGCTGGCTTTTTTTTCGTTCTTTTCCTGTGGTGAAAGGGATTCGGTACCGCAGCTTTGGGTACTGCAAGGACAGTCTTGAGGGCATCGAGAAATTGTTTTCTTGCCTGTGGGCCTTCCTGCATTTCGGGGTGAGGTTTCATCCCTTCCATTATGCCATAGACGGGGTGCTCGCTGTGGGGGGGCGTCAAAATGAACGGCCTTGACGATTGCCACCACGAGGGAATCTTGAGCCGGTGCGAAAGGAACATCACTTCCTTTCCTTTGTATCGGTCCTGCGCACTGTAGCTAAGATCATATGAAATTCGGGGATGGAATTGATAGAGTCCGTGTTTTACCGCCGCGTAGTCGTAACTCACGACCCATGGAATCCCCAACCCGACTATGCGGGCCGCAAGCTGCCGATGGTCATCGATGCTGTAGTCATTTAGGTAGAGGTCTTCGCCATTCTCAATGTACGGAGGATCGAAAAACGCAATTGAGTTGCTTTGAAGTTTCGTCAGCACGAGGTCAATGAAGTCTTCGGCATCTTGTTGGTACAGTTTTATCCGGCTGCTGTATCTCGCGATCTTTTTGATTCTCTGAATAAGTTCGTCTTTGTTGAATCTCGCATCGATGCCCCATTCCCCCTGCTGATCTTTTCCGCCGATTACACCTCCGCCAATGATGCCAGAACGGTTTGTGCGATTCAGAAATAATGTGGCGAATCCCAGATCGCCGAGTTTTGCTGTCTGTCGATGTTCGTAAATGTCACGTTGTCTACGCCACTCCGCCATGCAGACCCTGACGTGCTTTACCTTGTGACAGAGATCACCTGCGTTGTTCAGGACTTCGTGCCAGAAAGCATAAACAGGACGACTGAGGTCATTAAGGTGAATGACGGAGGCATATTCGGAAAACAACAGCGATATTCCAAGCGCCGCGCCACCTGCATACGGTTCAGCGTATTGTACGTCCTTCAAACCATTCTCTTCGAGCAAGCACCCAACGACGGATGCTAGGCGGCGCTTCCCGCCGGGGTATCGCAATGGAGAATAGTACGGCATGGCCGTGGGAGAGTATACGAAAGTTCCTAAGATTTGGCCAGACCCTTACTTCCACAGCGCCGTCATGAATGGCTGAAGCGTGTTCCAATGGGCGAATAAATCGCCGGGTGCTGGGAAAACCCCGTGGTTATGAACATAAGCGTGCAAAAGCAGTACAGATGGGGCAAGAAAAGAATCAGCGGACGCAGCGCGGTTCACAGCTCTGCCTTGATGAGCGGTCAGTTCGTTCCGCTTCACTAAATCGTCAGCAACTTTCTGAAGTTTTTTGGAAAGATTAGCATGAACATCAACAGTAGTAAGGCTCCATTTGGTAATGTAGCAATCCATGCTGAGTTCAATGAAGACGCGCAACAGAACAGACACTGCGTTGGGGTGCCTTTCCACCCGGAGACGCCGCAATTCGTCTTCGATGGCTTGCGTGCGGTTGTCCCTAATGTTCAATATGCAGTCAGATGGAATAAGCGCGAGACGCTGGCGAGGACGGCGATGTACTTTCTTCCTGGGTATTGGGGAAGCATTTGGGTCAGCGTCCATCAGCGCAATTCCACTACCGCTTTGAATCGTGGGGCGAATAATGAACTTCTTTGGAAGGTCATCGGCGAATTTCACCCGCTGGTCTTTGGTGTGCAGCTTAGTAACTGGTGGAAGGTTTTCGAGAACGTACATCAGTGACCCGGCAACGCGCCCAGCATCTGCTAACAGGTGGAGGCGACGATCTCGTAGCTCTAGTCCGAGCCGCTCGCGAACCTCTGGCGTGTCAATCAGACGTTCAAATGTAGTGGTATTAAGCGATGCGCGAGCTTCAGCGGTTAAATCTCCACGCTTTGATAAAAAGTCCAGTGCCTGCGTGTGCGGTTTAACTAGTCCGCCACGATTGAAAAATCGATCAGCCTCATCTGGACCCCAGCGTACAACACCAGCGCCTTGGTTCTCCCCTGAGTGCTTGAGTCGAATCCACGGCTCAATTTCGTCGCGGTCTTTGACTTCAATGCAGTCAACGAAATCGATAGGGGCTTCTTGATACTTCTTGCTGAGTTTCCTAATCTCACTGAGAATCCGCGGGGTCACTGCGTCAATGAGCGTTTCAGGGTTGTCCAACGCCTTCAATGCAACGAGACGGCGGTTTCCTTCGAGAACAATGTAGCGTCCGTCTGCTTGCCGGGAAACCGCAGGAACTTCGAGTGGATTCAATCCATGCTGCAAAATGTGCTTGGCAAGCATCAGGATTTTCTTGCCTTGATTTTTGGCGAGTGTTCGCTGTGCTTCGCGTTGCCCGGCGTTCGGCTCCGCGAGACGAGGATTAACTTCGTCAATGAGTAGGTCTGCTGGTTTTACTTGAATGGATTCGGGCATCGGCGCTACCCCCATTCAGAGTGGACTTCAAAGCGCCGGAAGCATACAGCTTAATTTCTGGTACGTCAAATATATAATTGCCCTAATTTGGACAGCCTTGGCATTTAACCGGTGCATGGCAAGACTTACGAGACGCGGGAACGGTCAACGCTTTATTCATGCGTCACACAGAACCCACGGTCAGAGAGGCGCTGACCGTGGCTACCGACCTTTCCGTGTCCCGGCTTTACCGGCGGGCGAAGTGATCGTAGCCGCGGGGTTCCAGGGGCTGGGTTTTCCCTCCCAGGGTGATTAGCGTGACTTGCCGGGTGGCTTGGATTTCTCCGATGCCGTGGATTGTGGTTCGGCCCAGGTGGGTGGGAACTTTCGACCTTCGGGCTTTCGGGACGGTGAAGAGCAATTGGTAGTCTTCCCCTCCGTGCAGGGCCAGGGCGAGGGCGTCTTCGGAGTCGGGGACGGGCGGCGCGGGCAGGCGGTTGGCGAAGACAGTTGCTCCCACTCCACTGGCTTTGCAGAGGCGGTGGAGGTCGATGGATAGGCCGTCGCTTAGGTCCATCGTGGCCGTCGCGAGCTGGTGCTTCGATAGGAATTGGCCGAGGGCGCATTGCGGTTCGGGGAAAAGATGGGCGGCTAAGGCGGCTCGGATGACTCGATTGGCCTGCCTCGCTCCCTCGGCCGGCTCGGCTCGAAGGGTTTGTTTCGGACTTTTTGTTCGTCCTTGCCCGCTTCTTCCCTGCTTTTGCAGTGTGCGCAGGCCCAGCGCCGACATTCCCAGCCGGCCGCTCACGCAGATCAAGTCGCCGGGGCGGGCTCCGGCGCGGCGCAGGGCTCGGCCGCGATCAATTTCGCCGGCGGCGATGACGTCCGCCGTGCACGGGCCTTCCACCACCGACGTGTCGCCTCCAATCAGCTCTACCTCAAAGCGGCGGGCGAGGGCGCAGAGTCCGCGCAAGAAGCCTTCCAGCCATTCGCGGCCCAGGCTGCGTGAAATGGCCAGTGAAATCAGGGCGTATCGCGGGGCTCCGCCCATCGCCGCGATGTCGCTCAGCGACCGCGCCAAGGCCCGATGGCCCACCGATTCCGGCGGGTGTAGCGATGTGGTGAAATGGACGCCCTCAATCGAGAGGTCGGTGGTGAGAATCAGCTCGCGGCCGGGCGGAACTCGCACCAGCGCTGCATCGTCTCCGATGCCGAGGACCAGGCCTGCGGCCCGGCCCGGTGCCCGCGGGGGCGCGCCCCGGTCCACCTGCCGGAGAATCCAGGCGACGAACTCCGCTTCGCTCTTGAATGGCTGCTTGCCGCGCATAAGTGGTTAGTTTTGAATCCGGCCAGCCTGCCATCTTAGCCTAAAGCTGCATCCGAGCGGGCACAAACGGCGAATTCCCGTCCAACCAGACTAAGATTGTCAGACCTCCCTCCCCGCCGATTAGGAAATCTTATTTATCCCGTCACAATGGCTTGACAATGCAGGTGAGATTCACTAGGATGCATCAGGTATTTATTCATGCGGTTCTTGCTCGATTTTGGACTATCCACGGTTGGCCCCTCTGTCGGTATTGTCTAGCGTCGGAAATAAACGTTTTGGGTGAACTCGTAAATGGATAAGAAATTCTATACATTCCTAATTTTCCCCGGAGCACATGGGCAGCTTCACAAAATCCGCTTGCCATTTTACATTGTCCACTTGGTGCTGGCATTCAGCGTTGTGGGGATCATGACCATCGCGGCGCTGGCCAACAGCTACGCCCGCATGCTGCTAAAGGTTTCCAATTACAACAATCTAAGGACGGAGCGCGAGGCATTAAAGACACAGAACCGCAGCCTGGAGAACGCCGTAACCACCACGAACGCGAAGCTCGATTCCCTGCAATCGCTGGCGTCGGAGGTGGCACTGACTTACGGCTTCGGCGAAGCTCGTCGCCCCGGCTTCCCGGAGGCGGCGCTGGCGCTTGCGGCGCAGACCAACTCGACGGTTGAGTCGAGCTATCAGGCCTCTTTATACGCCTTCAACTTGATTCGGCAATCGACTCTGGGGCCCTCCGCCGATGTCGGCCCGCTCGGGATGTTCACAGGCGATGAAGCCGGGCATGAGTCAGTTCCCTCCATTTGGCCCGTGCGCGGCCAGATTTCCGCTGGATTCGGTCAACGCCTGGATCCCTTCAGTGGAGAGGGGGCGTTCCATTCGGGGGTGGATATTCGCGCTCCGTATGGCACGCGGGTTGATTCGACGGCGGACGGCATTGTCATGCACGCGGGTGTGGAATCCGGCTACGGCAACGAAATAATTATAGACCATGGGTTTGGAATCATGACGAAGTATGGCCACCTCAGTAAGATCTTTGTCGTTGTGGGGGAGGAAGTCAAACAGGGACAAGTTATCGGCGCTGTGGGCTTGACGGGCATGACCACAGGGCCCCACCTCCACTACGAAGTCCTCGTTAACGATACCCCTGTAAACCCAATGAAGTATTTGCACGAGTAAGCCGGGCCCACTGACGGCCATCGAAATTGCTAACGATACGGAACGACATAAGTGTTTGCATATTTGGCTGTAGCGGCGGTCTATGACCGCCGGTCGGCGCTCGCCCTGCGACCCAAAGCCGTCTTCTGGCGACGGGTCGTAGAGCGCCGCTACAATTTATGTCGCTCTGTAGATGCTGCTCATGGATGGTGCTGAAGATACTGGCCGCTCCGGCTGGGAAGGCGAGGTTGACTTTCCTAATCACTAAACCCAATTGAAGTACAAAGGAGGCGGGCAATAATCGTTTGGGACCTTCTTGAAATGTCATGACCGAAGGTGAAGCTGAAGATTGAGTTCATGGTGCCAGGGCTGGGCTGGGGGAAAATTTTGAAAAATATTTACAGTGCCTCTTGCAATTCGAGTGCCGATTAGTATAATTATAAGTTTGCGGCGGCTGGCGTAGCTCAGCCGGTAGAGCATCTGATTTGTAATCAGAGGGTCGGGGGTTCGAATCCCTTCGCCAGCTCCAGTTTGAGCAAGCCAAGCCGCGGGGAATTTGGCAGGCGGGCGGCAGTCGGCAAAGATTCGGGAGCGGAATTACCTAATCTGGAAGCACTCAGCACTGCGCGGGAAAGCCATTCTTCCCGCGCCCAACCGCAATCTCGACCTACTCGGCTCAAATGAACTCGAATCTCGGGGCTGAGCAGAATACTGTG
>JASHTO010000121.1 GCA_030040515.1 Terriglobia bacterium | reverse complement strand
CTTCTTCCCCTCGACTTTCCCGGTATCGTCCACATCCGCCACGGACGGATCGTTCGAAACATAGAGCACGTCCTCGGTTAAATCCTCCTGGTGCCCGTTGGCAAGGTAACCGGTCACCAGCAACTGTTGCCGGCCGTTTGCTTCCAGCACCACTTCCCTGGGAAACACTTCGATCTTTTCGATAGCAGAACTGCTCTTGGCATCAGCGCCGTAGGGGGCGCCGTTCTTCACCCAATTCAAAATCGTGTTGTAATCGCGCGACCCCACGGCAAAGCGCACGCCGCCCCCGTGGGGAATAGTGAAAGTTGGCTTCAGCAGAATCAGGCTCTTTTCCGGGTCCTTCAGGTTAATGCGCGGATTCTTGGGGCCGGTGTCGGCGGACAGCACGTTGTAGGTTCCACCCTCCACAATCCACTTGTAGTCGTCTCGCGGGAACATGGCGTTGATGGATAGCTTGAAGCCGTTCTTGCCCTTTACGCTGCCGTGGCAAATCGTACTGTTGCAGCCGCGGCGTGTAAAAATGCCGCCAATGTCCTGCGCGAAGCTGAAGGGGTGATGCTGGCCCAGATCGTCAATGCGAATTTGGGATTGCACTGAGCGGCCCTCGAACTGCGCCGTCAGGACGCATTGACCGAGTGCCTGCGGTGTAAATTCTCCGGTTTTATCAACATGACCTTTTCCCTCGCCCGATAAGGTAAACCCGGCCTGCGAGGTTACATCCCGCTCGATCCCGTCCGCATACAAAGCGAGCACCAGGAAGTGCTGGCTGGGATTCTCCGTTCCACCCAGAACCACGTTCTGAGGCACCATTCGAACCGACACCAAAGCGGGCGCGGTCGTTGTGGTTTCGGCCGCCCAACCAAAAGTATTGACGAGCAAAATTGCGAAAACTACATTCTTCATCGTGTCGAGACTCCGGCTAATTTCCTGAAACTGGCCTGACGGCTTCCTTGCTGACCGGTGCGCTCACCACCATGACCGGGAGGTCGCGCACTTCCACCTTCGCGCCGACCTTGCCATTCAGAATGGGCTGGCAGCTCACATGAACAACTCGAGGCATCGTCGTGAACGGGGCGTTGGGCTGGGCCAGCATAATCACGGTGGTCTTCTGAAGCCGGGGAGCAACTCGATCCGGATCCTGGTCAATGTCCACCGGCGCTTTGTCGTCAGTCAATTCTGCTCCGGGGGAAACCTGCACGCCCTCCGGCAGGCCCGCGAAGGCAAACGATAACTCTCCGGAAAACCCCTCTTCGTAGGCGGTGGTAAGGGTCAGCTTCACGGCTTCCCCGCGAAGCAAATTGAGGTGATCGCCCTCGGAGATTGTCACTTCACCGACGTGAGGAACCTGTGGCCGAACCAGGAGTTTGTAACGGAAGTCCGGTTCGCCGAACCGCGATGTCACGTCGCTGACCCGCAGCACATATTCGCCGCCCTTTTCGAATGTATAGAGCACCTTCGGATCGACCGCCTTCAGGTACGGATGCCGGTCGGCATTGGCGTTGAACAGCGAGACGCTGCGATGCACGGAGGAGAACAGCTCCTGATTCTGCCCGTCAACAACGGCAAAACGTGGGTTGAATTGAGGTGGCTGCTTCTCCGGAGTCTGGATCTCAAACGCCAGCTTCTCACCCGGCTTTACCTTGAAACGGAAGCTATCCACCGCGCCCGGATGGCCGATTACTCCTTCAATCTCGGAGGGTATCGGGATCAATTGCGGCTCCTGAAGGTTGTCAGCCGCGCCCCCGGTGACAATCTCAAGGGAATGGAGAGGTGGTCCTGTGCTATCGCGAGTTTCTGCCACGGCGCCCGTATCAATTGTGCCCACTCCCGCCGCTGTCGCCGGCTTCTGCAAGGAAGCGGATGCCGGTCCCATTTCACCAACGCGACGATCCAGAGCTATTAACCATCGGTCGTTCAGGGGACGGTCAAAACTCCGCTCCACCCATTCCTGCTCGACGGGCCGCGTTTCCGCCGTTAGCACGGTCAACTCCTGCTTCGGCACAATCCGCAATTGATAAGTGCAGTTCATACACCCCGCGCCGTACATCCCGGAAACTTGAATGAAATACTCGCCGTCGGCGTCAAATCGGTACGTCCCTTTGGCTTCCACCGGTATCAGCGTGGAGGTTCGCTGCTCGTCAAAGAGCAATTGGGCGGGACGATGGGGATCGAACCAGCTTCCGCCCGGTCGATAAAGAGCCAGTTCGGGATCGAAAATGTCGGACACGACAATTCTTCCCAGATTTTCTCCCGGTACGGCTTCGAATTCCCATTGCTCGCCCTTGCGGGCATGGAAGGAGTAGAAATCCAATTCACCCGGCTTTCCGAGCCGGCCGTTAATGATCGCGGGGATCGTGACGGCCTGGGCCAGGTCGATGGTCTGATGGGATCCCGGCGTCTCCAGGACAACCGGCTGTTCCAGAACAGGGAACCTGACCGGATTGGTCACGCCGTGCGGGGTTACCAAACGCAGATCGTAGACGCCGGCTGCGGCATTTGGTGGAATGGAAACCTCAATTGTCACGCGATAATTGCGTGGCGGATTCTTGGGTGGCTCGGTGCCGACTGGCTGCCGCTGGAAATCCGGAGGGACCTCCTCTACCTTCAGGATCCGCGACTTAAAACTGCCCGTGACAAACCAAACCGCGTAGGCGCCCTCCAGCGATTCGCCACGCACCTCCGCCTGGACTGTGGTGCCGCGCTGTCCTCCCCATGGGAAGACGGAAGTCAATTTTGGGTCGAGTTTTACCGATGGATTTTTAGCGAGGCCATGCAGCGAGAAGCCGAATATGCATAGACCAAGTATGGATACACTGAGATGTGTTATGGCCTTCCGGCTCGCTCGGCTCACCGGCGCCCCGTCCGGACGATCCGAAACGGAGTTCATCTGAACGCACCATCGTAAGGGTAATGTCATCTGGGACGATTCTCGCAACGACCCGTCACGAGACCGTCGAGCAAAACGCTAGCACAAGAGTTACACAAGAAGCATACAGTATACAGATTGCAAGGTCAACAAATAGATTTCCACACTCTGATATTATTCCGTCATTAGGGCGCGATTGATCCGGGAAAAGGCTTACGGGGGGGCCTGTGCAACAACGCTTGAGGTGAATCGGCAGATGAAAGCGTGAGTCGCAGAGCAAACAGCAATGGAAGAAAGGCCGCGCGACGTTACGTCCCGGTTCGCTGAATCAATTCTTCCGCTTTTTTGACCATAGCTTCGACGATGAGGTTGCAGGCCCTGCGACCGGTTTCCACCGAAGCCTCACGGCGGGGGTCGGCGCCAATCACCCCTGCAAGTTCCTCCGTTTCATGCCCCAGATAGACACTCATGTCCACACAATCCGGGCGCAAATACCAGAGATAGGAAGTCTCCCACTTGGCGGCATGGTCTTTGCCCACGAATTCGCTGGGGGGCGGATAATGAAATTCGGTTCCGGCAAACGCCTGCGTGTCCTTGAAATTCTGATTGAACTTCTCCACCACCGGCTGGGCAAAGTCGGCGAGCGGGAAATGGCCGGCCATCAGGCACACAGCGCGCATTTCGAGCGTGTTCATTTCAATGAGCATGTGGTAAAGCAGGTTCTGGTAGGCCTTCACCTGTTCTTCCGCCGTCGTGCCGTAATAAGTGGCCGAGAATTTCTCCAACTTGAATTGCATTTTGGCTTTCGCCATGTCGCCCTTGTCACAATCGAACTCCAGGAACCGGCAAACACGCGGCTCGCCGTACCAGAGGGTGGGGAAAGCAAAGCCTCCCGACTTGGCCGCCGCCAACTCGCAAAGTTTCTCGGCCTTCAGAGCGTCAAGCCCCACCGCCTGGTGTTCGCCGTGGTACTCAAGGATCCCCAGTCCCACAAACGCCGCTGGGAATTTCTGCCGGCGAATCAGAATTTCGTGCGGCAGCATTTCCGCGTATTTGACTTTTTCCATGGGAACACTCTCCCTCTGGCGGCACCCGGCCGGCAAGCGTCCGAGCCGGCTAGTTGTAAAAGTTGCGCACCCAGCGATGCGATTTTACCGCCTCGAGCAGCGGCGATGGAAATGGCGCACCATCGCAGGCAGCAATATTCGTTGCCACCTCAGCCTGGGTTTTCATGCCGGCAATGACCACCGCGACCGCCGGATCGGACCAGCAGAAATGCAAGGCGGCTTGCGCCAGCGTGGGATAATGAGGAGCGCAGATTTCCTTGAGCTTTTGCACGCGCTCCATCGTAATTTGGAATCGATCCTCGCGAAATAGCTTTCGGCGGATGTCCTCGGCCTCCCACTGCTGGTAGGTTCCGTTCGTCCAGTTGCCGACCAGCGAACTGGAATCGAGCGGGACGCGCGCCACGAATGCTGTGCCGGTTTGTTGACCGCTGCGAAACAACACGTCTGCCGGGCGCTGTTCGAATAAGTTGAAAATTACCTGCATGGAATCAACCAGGCCGAGGCGCGCCAGGTTCACGCCCTCCTCGGGCCGGTAGTCGCGCAGGGAAACTCCGATGCGGTCGATTTTTCCCTCGGACCGCAACGCGTTGAGGGCTTCCAGCCAGTCGAGTTCCTGCATGCCGGCCTTCAGCCAACAATGGAGCTGCAAGAGATCCAGCCGCTCGACTCCCAGGCGCCGCAGGCTCCCCTCCACTTCTTCGCGCACGTACCACACCGGGTAGCGTCCCCGCATGGGAGGGTCGTCTTCGTCAGGGGAAGGCCAGCGAACGGGTTGTACCTTGGTCGCAACGTAAATCTTGCCGCCCTTCCACTGCTTCAGGGCGCGCCCGACGACTTCTTCACTGTGGCCGCTGCCGTAGGCTTGGGCCGTGTCAACGTAATTGATGCCCTGGTCGAAGGCATAAAGCAGCGCCCGAACGGACTCGTTATCATCGACCTTTCCCCAGCGGCCGCTGATCTGCCACGCGCCCAATCCGAGTTCGCTCACCTTCCAGCCGGTGCGCCCGAATGTTCGGTAGTTCAATGCTTCAAACTCCTCCGCTCTTCAGCCCCGGAGCCGAACCGGCAGCGCCTTCATGCTGCGAACCGTATAATCGTGCGGTCTCTCCAAGGTGTCGGTGTTGAGCCGGATGTCGGGAAAACTCCGGAGCAGCGCATTGATGGCGACCTGCACCTCCAGTCGCGCCACGGGTGCGCCGACACACCAGTGGATTCCATAACCGAATGCGATGTGCTGGTTATCCTGGCGGGTGACGTCGAGCCGATCGGGATCAGGAAACTGTTCCGGATCACGGTTTGCGGCGCCCAAAACCGGACAAACCATCTGCCCTTTCTTGATTTGCTCGCCCCGCAATTCGAAATCTTCGCTCGCCGCCCGCAGTTGGCGTTGCAGCGGACCGTCGTAGCGCAGAAACTCCTCCACGGCGGATTCAATGTATTCGGGATGCGCCCGCAAGAGTTGCAACTGCTCGGGATGGCGGAAGAGCGCCAGCATGCTCGCGGCGATCGTGCTCGTGGTTGTTTCCTGCGACGCGGAAAATAAAGTGGAACACGTGGAAAGCAGTTCATCTTCGCTGAGCTTGTCGTCCTGCTCGCGCGCCAGGATCAGCACACTGATCAGGTCCGTTCCGGGATTTTTGCGGCGCTGGGCAATCAGCCGGCCGAGATATTCGCGAACCTGGATGAGGGACTTCTGGCCACGGTCGACGCGTTCCGGGTCCGCCCCGCCGCCGAGGAGCGCCACCATTCCTTCCGCCCAGGTTTTGAGCTGGTCAGTGTCCTCGAGGGGCAGCCCAAGAATTTCGGCCCTCACGCGATTGGGCAAGTGAAAGGCAAAATCCTGAATCAGGT
>JASHTO010000120.1 GCA_030040515.1 Terriglobia bacterium | reverse complement strand
CGCCACGGCGTGCTTGGAAAGGTCGTCGTATATGCACAAGGCGTGGCGGCCGTGGTCGCGGAAGTACTCGCCCATCGCGCACCCGGCATAGGGGGCAAGGTATTGCATCGGTGCGGGGTCGGAGGAACTCGCCTCAATGATGATGCTGTACTTCATGGCGTCGTACTGTTCCAGCGTCTTGATGACCTGGGCGATGGTGGAGCGCTTCTGGCCGATGGCGACATAGATGCAGATCACACCGCTGTCCTTCTGGTTCAGGATCGTATCCAGCGCCACGGCGGTCTTCCCGGTTTGCCGGTCACCGATGATCAGCTCGCGCTGTCCGCGCCCGATGGGAATCATGGAGTCGATTGCCTTGATTCCCGTCTGCAGCGGTTCCTTCACCGGCTGGCGATCCACCACGCCCGGGGCAATGCGCTCAATCGGGCTGAAGGATTCCGTAACGACGGGGCCTTTGCCGTCGGTGGGGTGGCCGAGCGCATTCACCACGCGGCCCACCAGCGCCTCACCCACCGGCACGGAAATGATGCGGTTCGTGCGCTTGACTGTATCGCCTTCCTCAATCAGCGTGTAGTCCCCCAGCAGCACGGCGCTCACCTGATCCTCTTCCAGGTTCAACGCCAGGCCGGCAACGTCGTGGGGGAGCGAGAGCAATTCTCCGGCCATCACGCGGTCCAGGCCGTGAATACGCGCCACCCCGTCTCCCACGGAAACGACCGAGCCCACTTCCGCCACGGTCACGCTGCGGTCAAAGTTCTCAATCTGCTCCCGAATAATCTTGGTAATTTCATCGGCTCGAATTTGTGCCATCTCTTGCTCCAGCCATTGTGGATTTTTAATTTGGGAGCGGCGAGGGTTCCGTCGCCTTCCGCAATTCCCCAACGCGTTATTGCTCGGTCAATTCTTCCTGTATTCGTGCCAAGTGGCCGCGAATGGATCCGTCGTACACCGTGCTTCCAATCTGTGCCACAAGGCCGCCAATCAGGCCGGCGTCCAGGTGAAATTCCAGTTCCGGCTGGTTGCCGGTCAGCTCGTCGAATCGCTTGCGAAGAAGGTCCTGCTCATCGCCGGATAAAGCTGCGGCGGAAGAGACTTTGACCTGCACAATTCCCAGTTGCGCGTATGCCACATTGCGGAAGGCCTGGAGGATTTCGCCGAGCGCGGGCATGCGGTAGTGGCTCATCACCACGCGCAGGAAATTCAGCATCACCGGCGAGCTGCCCAGCTTCGCGGCGACCGATTCCACCACCCTCAGCTTCTGTGCCATGGTGACCGCCGGAGTCTCGAAGACCTCGCGTAATTCCGGGCTTTCCTGGTAAACCGCAACGAAATCCCGCAATTCGCTCAACACCTGGCGGTAATTCCCCCGGGGTGCAATGACGTCGGCGAGGGCGCGCGCATAGCGGTTGGCAATAACGATCGGCATTGACAATACCCTGTCTTGGATTTTGAATTTGCGATTTTGATTATGCGTGGGGTGTGCTTGAAATTGATCCGGGCTGCACACCGCACCTCAATCTCAAATCAAGACCAAAAATTCAAAATGCTTAATTCATTGCATCCTTGGTTCCCACGGTCGCCGCAAACTGCGTTACCAGCCGCCGGCGGCCGGCGTCATCCAGGCGGGTGCGAATCAGACCCTCGGCGCGAGCTACGGATTGCTGTGCGGCGTATTGCTTCAGTTCCAGCTTGGCGGCGCGCAGGGCGGAGTCGATTTGGGCTCGCGCCGCTTGCAGAATACGCGCTGCCTCCTCCGTGCCGGCTTGCTGCAAACGCTGGCGCTCCGCCTTCATCTCGCGCTCGGCGGCCGCCTGGAGCGCGGCAATTTCCGCTTCCAGCCCGCGCAGTTTCCTTTCTGCCGCGCGAAGCTGCGCTTGCGAAGCCTCCAGCGCCTTGCGGCCCTCGTCCAATGCCTTTTGGATGGAGGCCGAGCGGCCGTTGAAGAAATCCGCCATCGGCTTGCGCAGAACGTAACCGAGCCCGCCCACCAGAATGAGGAAATTGATGGTTTTGTAGAGCAACTCGTGGGGCGGCTCGGATTTTTCATCTTTGGCCGAAGGCTCAGCATTCTGTGCCCGCGCCGCGAGGGGCAATGCGACGCCAGCAAGGCAGATTCCCAGAAGGGTGAGCCATGCAAATCGATGCAGCGCGCGGGTCAAGGTTGGGACCTCCGGCCCGCACCGGAAGGTGAATCCGCTCCCAACAAACTTTGCGAGATATCCTCCGCCAGGGATTGGCACGCGGCTTCCAATTCCGCTTTGGTCCTTGAGACCTCACGGGCCAAGTCGGCTTGGCCGTCACGGATCAAGGCCTCGGCCTGCTCGCGCCCTTTTCGCAGGGCTTCGTCACGCTGCTCCAGGCTCTTGCGGCGGTCCGCCTCGCGCTGGCGGTAGAGCTCCTGCCGGGCCGCCTGGATGGACGCTTCGTAGTCCTTCGCCTTGGTTTCCGCTGCCGCCGCTTGCTCGCGAGCCCGCGCCAGCGCACCCACGGTCGACTCCTCGCGCTGTTTCAGTATCGC
>JASHTO010000119.1 GCA_030040515.1 Terriglobia bacterium | reverse complement strand
CTGAGTTGGTGTAAGGGTATGGAAAGAATAGAGTTGGACTTAAGGAATGAAAAAAGCTTAGTTGCCTCTTAATCAGTAGGTTGGGGGTTCGATTCCCTCACGGCTCACCAGCTAAATTCTTATTCCTTAATCTGTTCCACTTCGGAGAGGGGAAAAGGTATTTGGTACCAGGCGTCGCGGCAATCTGCGCCTTAAACGCTTGTTCGCCCAACGGAGTCATTGGCATGTCTCCGATTCCGCTGGGCGTCTTGGAATCGGGAATATGGACAATCGAGTTTACGATATCCACATCCGACTTTTTCATCGGCATCAGCTCCTTGTAAGGCCGAAGGCCCATTTCGGAGATAATGACGATAACATTCTTCAAGTAGCTCGGAGCGCAGAACTCAATTTTCTGCTGTTCGGCAGACGTCATATAGTGAGGCTTACGGATTGTGTGATTGATCGGAATTGAAAATTCAACTGCACTGCAAGGGTTGCTTGCCAAGCGCTTCTGCTTGACAGCAACGTTGAGCATTCTCCTTAAAACGCGGAATCCTTGATGCACGGTCATCGGCTTGAGTTTTCCGCGCAGCTTGATGCCGAACCCAGTTCGAACCCGCTTTCCAGACTTGAGTCGGTGCTTCAAATAGCTCTCAATCGCCTCCGGCGTAATTTCAGACAGGTGTGTGCTACCAAAGCTAGGGCGAAGTAGTTTGATCGCGTTGACGTTCATCAGATGCGTCTTTTGCGAACGGAAAGGCGGCTTCGATCTCATTTCTAAATACCAGTCTGCCCATTCGCCAAAAGTCAGGTTTTTACCAGCGAGAACGCTTGAGAGGGCATCAGGCAAGACTCCTTTGCCGTCGAGGCAATCACCATTGGGCGTGTACCAGCCGAAAACTGGTAGGCGCATCCAGTATCCACAGCCAACCTTGAAATTCGCTGCCCCGAGAACGTTTCCGGCTGTGTTTGTCCCAATCATGGTGGCGAGCCGATGCTCGGCGGCAAAACCAGCTACCATTTCCGCGGCGCTATTCGTCCATTCGTTCACGAGCAGGACGATTCGGTTGTGAAATGGCTGCGGACCCAAGCCCTGGGTGAGGAGAACCACCGACTTGTCCCGGAAGAGGAATCGGCCGAGGGTCCACACCACTTCAGTTTTGTTGCGAGGCATCGGCACTAGCGGGAGGTCATCTTTTCTGTAGCCTGCCCGAAGCCGACGCGGCGTGAGGCTATATCCGATAGGGATCTGTCCAGGGCACATGTAGCTTGCAAGCCTTGCCAAGCCCAACCCCCCACCAATATTCCCTCGAAGATCGACGACCAGACGGTCTATCCCTTGGTTTTCGAGATCTGCAACAGCTACGTTTAATTCCTTCGCGAACCGCAGTCTTATTAAGTCCGGAAAGTAGGCGATTTTCAGAAGACCAATACCTGGGCCCACGATCGTGTGCGAGATAGCCTTAGGCTCGACAATCGGCGGCCGCGAGTTTGTCCCCTTTCGCCAAGGAACCGTAACCTCGACATGCCGAATGTTTCCCCCGGACGCATCAGCGATGCGCGTCGTATATGTCTGCCCGAGGTTGAATGGTGGCATGGACGGTGGAAGGTACTCAGCGCCATCTACTGCGAGCAACAAATTGCCGGGCTTGATTCCTGCATCGAAAGCGGGACCGCCGTCGAACACGTCCAAGAAAAACCAATGTCGGCATCCTGTTTTTGGGAATGCAAACAGGGTTGCGTTGACCGAATGTTGAGGCAGAACCAGCCTCCCGCCTTCGTGGTAGAAAGCGGTATGGCTACAGCCGAGGTCAGTCAGGATCTGCCTTACGCCACTCTCAAACTCGGAGGTGTTTGCCGACAGCAGGTCCGGGAGCTTCTGATCGACAGCCTTGGTTCACGCATCGTAATTCACGCCGTCAACGTTGATGTGGTGGGCCCGCACCAACTTCTTGATGGACCCTATCATCCTGGTGCGCTCCTGAGGACTTGGCGAAATGCTAGTTCTATTTTTCATCGTTTTGAGAAGGAGCGACACGCTCACCTGTCCCTTCGAATCTGTATCCGGCCCAGTAGTAGGGTGCCGCGGCGGGCGCAAATTCCTTCAGCATGTCGTGTTTTGCGTGCGTGAGCGCCTCAGCCGTCGCCTCATGCGCGGCCAGGTGCTCATAAAAATGCCGCATGACGACTAACGAGTATTCGTCGTTGATGGACCACAGCGTTGAAACTACCCCTTTCGCTCCAGCGAGAAGGAACGCCCGCGAGAGAGCGGCTACGCCCTCCTCGCCTTCCATCAAGCCGATTCCGGTGTCGCAAGCCGATAGAACCACTAAGTCAGCGTTGAGATGGAGTTGAACGATTTCCGCTGCATGCAACAATCCGTCTTCGCCGGCTGCGGCATCGCTCAGCAGGACCAACGCTGATTGGTTCGGGCCTTCACGGCTTGCGAAGCCATGAACAGCTAAATGGATGATGCGATATTGGTTGAGCCCGGCACGTTTGAAGCCTGATTCCGTGGCCTGCGGTCCCAGTAACAACGTGTTCGACGTTGCATGAATCGCCGATTCCGCAACGCGCACCTCGTCCTTCGAGGCTGGAAGGTCTGACAGTTCGTTTGCATCATAGCCACGCGTAAGCGAGATTTGTTTCATCTCACTGGGGTTGTAAGGGACCCCTCCCAGGAAATCGCGGGAGAACGTGTGCGTGGGACGCAGATCCTGCATAAGTAGGTACAGGCTGGTCGAGGACGGCTCATAAATGACCGTGTGCGTCTCGGCCAGGTACTTTTCTGATGGGCCAACTAGTCTCCCGTCCCAGTGGTTCGTGATGTAAGTCGAGATGGTTCGATCATCGATGTCCGCTGGGCGAAGCGAGCGATACTGGCCAGAATTTGGTCCGCCGTTCGGGTCCAAACGAAGGGTTTAGGGTTTTCGTTATGGGCATCGATGTACTCGCGGATGGCCGCTTCCAACTCCGGCACGCTGCGGAACACGCCGCGTCGAATGCGCGGATGGGTAATCTCCGCGAACCAGCGTTCCACCAGGTTGATCCAGGAGCCGTAGGTGGGGGTAAAGTGCACATGGAAGCGAGGTCGTTTGGCGAACCCCTTGCGGATCAGGGCGGTTTTGTGGGTGCCATAGTTATCCATGATGATGTGCACGTCCAGTTCCGCCGGGACGTTGGCCTCGATCACGTGCAGGAACTGGCGAAATTCCGAGGTGCGATGTCGCCGGTGCAGTTGGCCGATGACCCGGCTGGTCTTCAATTCCAGCGCTGCAAACAGGGAAGTCGTCCCGTGGCGTTGGTCGTCGTGAGTGCGGCGCTCGATTTGTCCCGGCTGCATGGGCAGCAGAGGCTGGGTGCGGTCCAGCGCCTGAATCTGGCTCTTCTCGTCCACGCACAGGACCAGGGCGTGATCGGGCGGGTTCAGATACAGACCCACGATGTCCCGCACTTTCTCGATGAGCAAGGGGTCGGGCGAGAGCTTGAAAGTTTCGCTGCGCTGCGGCTGCAAACCGAAGGCGTGCCAGATGCGGCTGACGGTCATCCGGCTCAGACCGCTGGCGGCGGCCATGCCCCGCATGCTCCAATGCGTCTGGGCGTGCGGCGTGCTTTCCAGAGTGCGAATCACCACTTGCTCCACCTGCGCATCGCTGACCGTGCGAGGCGCTCCCGGTCGCGGTTCGTCATACAGCCCTTCCAGGCGCGACTTCAGGAATCGGGAACGCCACTTATTGACCATGCCGGGCGAGCAGCGCAGTTGCTTGGCCACGACCTGGTTGGCCAGACCTGG
>JASHTO010000118.1 GCA_030040515.1 Terriglobia bacterium | reverse complement strand
CCATTCGTCGCGCCCTGGCGGACGCCGCTCGCGCCTTTTTCCACCATCCCGAAGCGCGACTGAAGGTCATCGGCATCACAGGAACCAATGGCAAGACCACGACATCGTACCTGGTGGAGAGCGTCCTGCGTGCCGCGGGGATTCGAGGCGGGACGTTCGGCACGATTGAATACCGCCTGGGTGAAAGAAAGATCGAGGCGACGAACACCACGCCCGAGTCGCTTGACCTGCTCTCCTACTTTGCGGAGTTGGTCCGCGCCGGAGGCACGGCGGCGGTGATGGAAGTTTCATCTCATGCGCTGGCTCAGGAGCGCGTGTGGGGGTTCCACTTCGCTGTCGCCGCTTTTACCAACCTGACGCAGGACCATCTGGATTATCACCACGATTTTGAAGGGTACTTTCGGGCCAAGCGCCGGCTGTTTGAAGGCCTCGGCGCGGGGCCGCCGGATTGGGCGGTGATCAATGTTGATGATCCCTGGGGTGCGCGCCTGCTGGATCTGCCTTACCCCCACCGCCTGACTTACGGGCTCAGTGCCGGAGCCCAAATTACGCCCAGGCGCATCACGCCTGGAACGAATCGCACGGAAGCCATGGTCGCGATCCCGGATGGAGAGGTGAAGATCGTTTCACCCCTGGTGGGTCGCGCCAATCTCTACAACATCCTTGCCGCAGTCGCCACGGGGGTCGCTATGGGAATTGCCAGCAGTAAGATTGAAGAGGGCATCGCTAAGCTTGAGGCGGTGCCCGGTCGATTTGAGCGGATTGACGAAGGTCAGCCGTTCCTGGTAGTGGTGGATTACGCCCACACGGACGACGCGCTGAAAAACGTTCTGAAGACGGCGCGCGAACTCACTCGCCACCGCTTGATTGTTCTCTTTGGCTGCGGCGGGGAACGCGACCGCAGCAAGCGCCCGCGCATGGGCGAAGCTGCGGGCGCGCTCGCGGACTTTGTGGTGCTGACTTCCGATAATCCCCGCGGCGAAGATCCGCTGCTGATTATGGCGGATGCTCTCGTGGGTTTGCAGCGCACCGGCAAGCCCTACATTGCCGAAGTTGACCGCGGCATGGCCGTTCGAAAAGCCCTTCAGGAGGCGCGTGAGGGCGATGTGGTGGTGCTGGCCGGAAAGGGTCACGAGACCTATCAGGTATTGAAGGACGGCAAGATCGATTTTGATGATCGCGCCATGGCGCGCAAGGTGCTGGCCGAGATGGGATATAAGAAATGAGAGTCCTTCGTGGGCAGTCCACAGTCGACAGTCAACGGTCGAAAGTCAAGACCACGAGGTTGCCGAAAAGACCCCAACTCCCCTTCCCCTCTCCCCGAGGGAGAGGGAAGAGGGGAGAAGGGGTGATAGGGTGAGGGGTTGTTTCGTGCGGTAGCGGTTGGGTCCCTTTGAGGTGCCAGCCACCGCAAAAGCCTCCTGCTTTGCCGGAGGATGATTATTCGCTTTGGCAATTAACGATGAACCTGACACTTGGGGAGGTGGCGGCTTATTTGGGAACAACCTGTGATCGGGAAGCTCAGCCGGTCACAGGCTATTCAATTGACTCTCGAACCCTCAGGGCCGGCGATCTGTTCTTCGCCGTCAGCGGGCCGCGATTCGATGGGCATGATTTCGTGAGGAAGGCTCTCGAAAGCGGCGCCTCCGGCGCGGTGGTGCGGGAGGTTTTCTACGAAGGGGTCCGGGATGTGTCGCGATCGTTCATGCTGCCCGTCGGCAACACCCTCGGGGCGTTGCAGATGCTGGCCCTTGAGGTTCGCCGAAAGTGGGGCAAGCGGTTGATCGCGGTTACGGGAAGCGCCGGGAAAAGCACCACGAAAGAGATGATTGCGGCTATTCTCAGCCGGCGGCTGAATGTTCTGCGCTCGCCGAGAAACTTGAATAACGATTTTGGACTGCCACTCGCGCTTCTAAAGCTCGAGCCTGAGCACGAGGCGGCGGTGGTGGAACTGGCGATGTCCGCACCCGGCGAAATTGCCCGTCTTGCGCGCCTGGCCGAACCGCAGATCGGCGTGGTCACCAACGTCGCCGCAGTGCACTTGCAGTTCTTCGATTCCGTCGACGCCATCGCGCGGGCAAAACGCGAGCTGATCGATTACCTTGCGACGACGGGCCCAAGTGCCATCGCCGTTCTGAATGCCGATGATGAGCGCGTCGGCAAGTTCGGCGAGGGATTTCCCGGGCGCGTCGTGACCTTCGGGTTCTCGACGCAAGCGGAATTTCGAGCTATGGAAGTCAAGGCGGCGCAGGATGGCGGATCTTTGGTGAAACTGACGACTCCGAAGGGTACAGCGGAATTCTCCCTGCCCTTGCCGGGCAGGCACAATGTGGCGAACGCTCTCGCTGCTGCCGCGGCGTGCAGCCCCTTCGGGATCACGGCCCGGGAAACCGCCGAGGGGCTGGCTGGGTTTAAAAATTTACATCAGCGGAGTGAAATTCTTACACTCCCTGGCGATGTCACCGTCATCAACGACAGCTACAATTCGAATCCCCTGGCCATGGAGCGCATGATCGAGGTGCTGACCGCTTGGCCGGGAGCGCGCCGCCGGATTGTGGTGGCGGGCGAGATGCTGGAACTCGGGCCGACTGCGCCTGAGCTACATCGCGAAGTTGGCCGCAAGTGCGCGCAGACCGGTGTGGACCGTGTGATCGCCGTGCAGGGCGACGCGCGTTACATCGCGGAAGGCGCCGTGGAGGGGGGAATTCCCTCCTCGCACGCGCACTTTTTCAATGACGCAAAGCCGGCGGCTGAGTTTTGCCGGACTCTCGTTGCGCCCGGCGATGTGTTTCTGGTGAAGGGCTCGCGCGGAGTGCATCTTGAAGCGGTCATTGAATTGCTTGCAAAAAAGGATCGGGTGGATGGAAGTCAGACACCAGGGAACAGAACGCAGTAGGCGGACGGACTTTTGCACGCATCCCAATTTGAGGATTTATGAACTCAAATCCCATTGACGTGGTCCTTCGGTTCGAGCGGGTGATCAACCAACGCGACCCGGAGGCGATTGTCGCCATGCTCAGCCCGGATTCCGCCTTTGTGGATTCCATGGGCGCGCGGGTGGGTGGCCGGGACAAATTGCGCGCGGCCTGGGAAAGCTATTTCAAAATGGTTCCTGACTACTTCATTTCTCACGACGAGATTTTTGCTCAGGGCGAAACCGTGGCCATGTTCGGCACGGCTCAGGGAACGTTCTCGCTGAACGGTTCGCTGCGAAAAGAGAATTTCTGGAAGTGTACTGCCGCGTGGCGAGCGGTGGTGAAGGACGGAAAAATTGCGCGGTGGCAGGTCTTCGCCGACAACGAGCCGATCCGCGCGATTATGCGCAAAATGAAATGAAACCCGAAATTCTGAGGATCGACCTTCGCGGGTAACGAACCGGTGGCCGAGTTTCGAGTTCCGATTTTCAGATTTCAATAGGTCCTGGCTCCGGCTCCTGAATCTTATGTTCTATTTCCTCTACCTCCGGCTGCATCAAGACTTCCACATCTTCAATCTTTTTCACTACATTACTTTTCGCACCGCCTATGCCAGCCTCACGGCGCTGCTGCTCTCGCTCATTCTGGGCCCGTGGCTGATCCGCAAGCTCAAGGAATTCCAAATTGGCCAGTATATCCGGGAAGACGGTCCGCAAGCGCACCAGACCAAGGCAGGGACTCCCACCATGGGCGGCGTGCTGATTGTTCTGTGCGTCGTGATTCCCACACTGCTCTGGTCCGACCTGAGCAACATTTACGTGTGGCTCACGCTGGGGACCACGCTGGCCTTTGGGGCCATCGGTTTCTGGGACGATTACCAGAAAGTCCGGAAACACCAAAACAAGGGGCTTACGCCGCGGGGAAAGTTCTGG
>JASHTO010000117.1 GCA_030040515.1 Terriglobia bacterium | reverse complement strand
ATCGGCCGTCACCAGCGGACCATCGCCGTGCGCGGCCGCGCGCAATTGGAAGGGAAGAAACTTTACGTTCCCGGTGACATCTCCTCCGCGGCGTTTTTCATGGTGGCCGGGCTTTTGGCCCCGAATTCCAATCTGGTGCTTCACAACGTCGGTTTGAATCCCACGCGCACCGCGTTGCTCGACTTGCTGGTTCCCATGGGTGGGCGCGTGAAGGTGGTGAATCTCGAAATCCTGAATGGCGAGCTTCTCGGTGACCTGCACGTGGATTCGAGCCAGCTCGAAGGCGGTGAAATTCCGGAAGAGCTGGTGCCCGGATTGATTGATGAGTTGCCGGTGCTTGCTGTGATGGGCACGCAAACAGAGCAGGGATTGACCTTCCGTGGCGCGGCCGAATTGCGCGTGAAGGAGAGCGATCGCCTGGCGGCCGTGGCGGAAAATCTGCGCCGCATGGGCGCGGAGGTTGAAGAGTTTCCTGACGGATTGCGCGTGCCGGGCCACCAGAAGTTGCGCGGCGCGGAAATCGATCCTCATGCCGACCACCGCATCGCCATGGCCTTTTCCATCGCCGCGCTGGTGGCCGAGGGCACGACCGTCATCAAAGACAGCTCGTGCGTGGATATTTCCTTCCCGGATTTCTTCGAAACGCTTGAACGAGTAGCCGGTTAGTAGCGACTACGCAACATCAGCGAACCCAGCGATTTCTCCTGCTCTCCCTTTGGCCAATCCGATAGTGGTGTGTATGGAAAAAGAGCGACGCATAGGACGGCAGGACGATGCCGTTCCACGTTTTCTCCCCCTTGCCGGGCGTTTCCGGCGGCTTGGGCGGCTGCGACCCCGCTTGCAAGATGCGGATGGCACCGTAATCGGTATGGATGCGGATCATGGGCCCGCCTTTGCCGATGGTGCCATCGATGGAGGGCGAGTCGCCTTCCTTCGTGACTTTCAGGCCCGGGCCGGAGAAATCACATTCTACCTCACCGTGGTGCGAGGTGGCGTCGATTTGAAAATTCGAGTTGGAGGGCATCGTCAGCTCCACCGCCCCGTTCTTCGACTCCACTTCGATGTCGTGAGTGGGCGGGGTGGAGGTTTGCAGAGTGATTTGGCTGTTGCTGTCATCAATCTGCAAGCTGTGTCTGAAATCATTGATGGTGATGTCCTTCTGGCCGGTTTTGATTTCAAAGGGGCCGTCAATCCCATTCAGGTCCATCGAGCCCACTTCCATGTCCAGTCGGCCGGAGAGCTTTTGCGCGGTCATGGAAGTCCGCTGCGATTCAAAGCGAAAAGTCTGGCCGATATTGTGGAACTGAAGGTCGCCGCTGTATTCGCCGTTCACCGTGACGGAGTCGGTGACGTCACCAATTTCAATGTCGTTGCCCCTGCCGTCAAGCTCTACGCTGCCTTTCACACCGCGGACCTCTGTGGATCCGCCGGTCTTATGAATCTTCACGAGGCCTTCGATATTGGTGGCGTGCACATCGCCGTGCTGGGCGAACAGCGTCTGGTCGCCGCGCACTCCGTCCACGTTGATATCCCCGCGCACGGAAGTGATCTGGTCGCTGATGGCCTGAGGCACGCGCAAGTTCAGATCCAGCGTTACGCGGTCGCCATCGTCCGGCAGCGAGCGCCGATTGGTGCGCAGCACGTAGTGCCCGCCTTCGTCCACAAGGTCGAACTTCAGCCGGTCGGACATTCTTTTCGCCGTACCCTCGTCATCCGCCCGGATCGATTCCTTGACGGTCGCATCGAGGGAAGTCGTGTCCGCGCCGTGAACCTCCACGGGCCCGCGCTGGTCCTCCACTATCAATTGCGATCCTGACTTTAAGGGGTCCGAAAAGGTCTGATCATAGGTGTAGGAATTCATGAAGATGTTGGAGATTTCATCGTCGTCAATATGCCATCCCCAGCCCTGCCAGGTGGGATGGAGCACGATCTTGGAGATGATGGTCCCCAGCACCAAAATCAGAACCAGCATCACCACTTCGCTGCCCGAGAAGAGCGGGGGCGCCGTGGTTTCCGGGTGAGTTTGCGACTGCATGTAGTCGATGAGTTTGGAAAGTCCCCAGAAAATGATGAGGATGGGCCAATACCGGGCGATGATTCTCCAGGGGTGAACGTCAGGATTGAAATTCTGGTAGAGAAAGATGACGCCCACCGCAATCAGGGTCAGCGCCCAGAAGATGGATCCTCGACGATAGGTGTAGACGCTCATAATCGGTCTCCCGGCGGGAAAAACGGAAACTGGGAATTCGAAACTGGAAATCCGCAGGGTCATCAGCGAGTTTCGAATTTCCAGTTTCGGCCTCTGCATTTCCTCCTAGACCCGCGGCCCTTGCGGCGGGCGTGGCGGCCGGGTTACATCCAAGAGCTTAATGATTCCAATCGCCACCAGCAGCGCCGGCCAGGTTTTGTCGATTCCCCATCCGGGAACAAGCTGGTCGAGCAGGAACATGATTCCCAGCACAATCAGCAGAACGGGAAACATCAGCCCGCCCCGCCGATATATTGGTGGTGATGGTGTTCCTCCCATAATTTTTGTTCCGTACGCTCAGGCCGCCAACCGCGCGAATTCTCATGCCTGTTGGTGAATACGCTGGAGTTCCATCTCCAGTTCCCGCATTTTTTGCTGATGTTCCAATTCCGCCAGGTGGAGCTGCTGGTGCACATTCACCTCCAGGTTGCGAATGCCGGCAAGTTGGGCGACCGCCACGATCAGCACGACCATGGCAAAGACGCTGAGGGGAACCATAAACGGTGACATGGGTGATGACCTCCAATCCTTAATGCCTGCCGCTACGCTGCCTGGCTTGCGGCATTTCGCGCCTTGGTCTTCTCCAATTCAATTTCCAGCTCTTTCATTCGGCGCTGGTGTTCCATTTCCTTGACGCGCAAGTCCTGGTGGAAAAGCAGTTCCTTTTCCCGCGCCTTGAACCAGAAGACAATTCCCACCACGGCCACCACCATCGCCGTGCCGCTGATGGCTCCCGCGATCGGAATCCACAAAGGGCTGATATCCATAATGATCATTCGCCTCGCGTTAATTCCAGGCCGCGCGGCCCGCGCTCAGACGTTCTTTGCCACGCGTGATTTTTCCAGCTCCAATTTGGCCTTTTCGATTTCCAGTTCTTTCATCTTTCGCTCGTGATCCATCTCCTGCTGGCGGAGCCGCTGATGGGCTTCCAATTCCTTCTCCCGCATTTTTTTCATGGAGACGATGGCGACGATCAGCACGATCATAAGGAAGAGTCCCAGGGGGACAGCAAACGGACTCAGGTGCAACATGGTTCCTCCTGTTGATTCGATCAATCTTGATTAAAGCCCCTTGACGATTGAAATGTTGTTTGCCCCTTCCGCCGAACTCGGTGGTGTGGGCGGGTTAGGGGAAGCCGGCGGTTTGGGCCCACCCATCCGGCGTTGCAAGAGCAGGACGCCAGCCACAATCAGCAGCACAGGCCAAAACTTGCCGATCTGGCTGATAATCGGAATTCCGAGATTGTCGAGCAGGAAAAGGGCGCCCAGCCCGATGAGCAGCGCGGCACCAATCGGGGCGTTCAACTTGATTTCGCTTAAACCAAACCATTCCGGGACCGGCTGTCCGCTGACTTTCGCCCTCGCCGTCTGGTAGGAATCGATCACCATATAAAAGTAAAATGCGGCGGCGCCCAACCCAAAGATGGCGTCGAGCGGACCGTGAACGCGGTCATCCAGCGCAATGAGCGAACCGAATATCAGGACCTGAAGAACCGCCTTGGAGATTTGTCCGTTGTAAATGGCCCCCACGCCGGGTATAAAACCCAGAGCCAGAGCCACGCCAGGGCTCGGCCCGGCTCCCACACCCCCCCAGGGTGGAAGCGGACTATGCAGGCGGGCCGACAGGCAGTTCTCGCAGTAGACCATTCCGCTGACTTCGCGCTTGCAGTCATTGCAGAGCGCGCGCCCGCATTGGCCGCAGTAGACTGACGCATCGTTGAGAGGGTGGTTGGCGCATTTCATGGGATTACGCTCCTATCCGCACGAGTAAGGACGGCTGGGCTCTCCAGTGCCGGCTCGCTTCGGGCGGCCATCTGGACCATCGGGCCCCCGGCGGTGGCAACCGTTTCGTCAGCAGGTACTCTCAGCGAGGAACCGCCTCCCGGCGCCGCGGGCTTGGGAGCTTGTTCCTCTTGAATCTGCGGCTGTTCGCTCAATTGCCGGAATCGTGACTCAATCTCGTACACTACGCGCAAGTCGTAAATATATGTCTCGACGCGCCCGAGGGCGAGATGTCCCTGCCGGCTGGCACGGTCGACCCAGGTGCGGGGGTTGAGATCCTCAAATCGCAAATGCCGCAAATTCAGCCCTGCGGCATTGACGAGGATCGAAAAAGTGAACACTGTCATGGCAATGGGGTAGGCCACACGCGGCTGCATGACCAGCCGGAAATATGCGGAAATCTGTTCGCGCCAGGTGGGCCGGCGCTCGCCTACCGTGGCCAGCAGAATCTTGGAAATCAGCCAGGGAGCGGGCTCTGCCTTTTCCGCTGTGCGGCACACCTCCAGTGCGTGGCGCACGTCACCTAACAGTTCGCGGCAGGGCGCACATTCGGCCAGATGCGCGTCCAGGGCGGCACGGGAAGTGGCGTCCAGAAGCCCTTCCAGATAATCGCTCGCCAGGTTTTCGATTTCCAGGTGCGTCATTGCTCGGTTCCCGCTTCTGCGGGGCCTCTCATACTTTCCATACGCTTAAGAACCCGTGCAAGTTCCAATCGGCCGCGATTTATTCTTGATTTCACCGTTCCCTGGGGAACCCCCAACACCTGGGAGATTTCCAGGTAATCAAGGTCGTGCAGATCGCGCAAAACCACGGCTTCGCGCAGGTCGGGCGAAAGGCGGTCCAGCGCCCGCTGAAGCTGCTCTTTCCGCTCCCGTGCCTCCACGTGGCCCGCGGGTCCAGTGGTGGCGCTGGGCTTTTCCTCCAAAACTTCCAGGTCGTCCTCAATCGACCCCGTCAGCCTGTCTTTCTTGGTGCGGCGGTAATGGTCCACCAGATGATTGCGCGCCACGCGATGCAGCCACGTTGAAAATGAGCCCTGTGCGGCATCGAAGCTTTTCAAGGTCTGAAAAATCTTGATGAAGACCTCCTGCGTCAGGTCTTCGGCTTCCTCGGCTCTTCCCGTAAACCGATAGCAGAGGTTATAGATTTTCCGGGTGTAGACCTTAAGCAACTCTTCCCAGGCAGGGTTCTCACCGGCGAGGCACCGTCGAAGCAATTCCAAATCCTGGTCCACTGCTCCTCACCTCAGCCGGAACGCCCTGCCGCCTCTCCTGCCAACGCCGGCCGGCAAAGCGCGAAACTGATGGAGCGGCATTTTAACAGATGCAGACACTGGGAGGACATGGAAGGAGTTTTGTCGCCAGGATATCTTCGAGAAATGTGCCGGCAATTACCATTTGACAATAACATACCGATGAGTCAATATGGTCCCCGAGTAGACAGAGTCCAGGTCGCGAGTGGGGTGATCCTCGCTTTCAGCCCCGCGGGCGAAGACCTTAGCCCAGGGCGCAAGCCGTGGGCTACGATGTGGTGCTCGCTTCGCTAGCTGAGTTGTTAAAGGAGCTTCTAAACTCAGGACAACAGCAGTGGCTTGACTGAAAACCTGGGCTGGAACCCACGATGTCGTAGAAAAGAAAGGCAGTTACATGGTTCTCGGGGAATTTCTCAGAAACCTAAGTCAATGAAATTAAAAGGGTTGAAGTCTTTTTGTTGCTTCGCGGGTGAATCAAAAAATGAAGGTTGAACCCACGATGTTGATGAAAACAAAGGGTGATTTTTTGGGGTTTTGATCGAACCTGCGATGTCATTGAAAAGTAATCGGTTATCGCGCCAAACCCACGATGTTTATGAAAACGAACGAAATTAGCCGATTTATACATCTAAATGGTTTGGGTGGTTTTTTTCTAAGGACGGAACAGGTCTTCGGTGCCTACCGCATTTCTTCCTGTGGCAGCAAGCTTCTCGCGCCTCCATCGTGACGGATATAAGGTGCGCGGAACAGCCCGGCGGCAGTCAGCTTGAACCAGAACGAACTTCCGATGGTGGCACTATTACCGAAGCCTGTTACTCTGCTGGGCCATGTGGAGAGTTGTGAGAAAGAATTCAAACGGACCCACTACCAAACTTTCAGTGGAATCGGCCAATGGTTTTCGGTATAGTTAACCTCGGAAAGTTTTCAAGTATGCTTCAAGGGGGACCAGCTTGAGAGCCCGGTTGCTTTTCTTAGTCGGTATTCTCGTTTCTTTTTCTTATCTCTTCAACGCTGTAAGAACACCATCCGTAACCCCGCCGCAAACGGCAACCAAAAAGATTGATTTCAACCGTGACATTCGTCCGATTCTGTCGGACACCTGCTTCAAGTGTCATGGCCCGGACGAGCAGCAGCGCATGGCAAACCTGCGGTTGGACGAGACGGAAGGCCTGTTCATCGACCGCGGCGGCTATCGCATCATCGTGCCCGGCAACGCGGCGCAGAGCAAGCTCTACCAGAAAATCAGCTCCACGGACGCATCCGTCCGCATGCCGCCCACCTATTCCGGGCGGAGCCTGACGGCGAACCAGGTCGAGCTGATCAAGGAATGGATCGATCAGGGCGCGAAATGGGAAATGCTCTGGTCGTTCGTTGCTCCCAAGCGCCCGACTGTGCCCGAGGTGAAAGAAAAGGATTGGCCGCGGAATCCCATTGACAATTTTGTCCTGGCAAAACTCGAGTCGGAGGGTTTGAATCATTCCCCCGAGGCGGACAAGGCCACGCTTCTGCGCCGAGTCTACTTTGACCTCACAGGACTGCCACCGACGCCGGCGGAAATTGACGCCTTCATTGCCGACAAATCCCCTGATGCCTACGAGAAGCGTGTTGATCAGCTTCTGGCCTCACCCCATTACGGCGAGGCGATGGCCATGCCCTGGCTCGATGTGGCGCGCTACGCCGATACTCACGGCTATCACATCGACTCCGCACGTGACATGTGGGCCTGGCGCGATTGGGTGATCAAAGCCTTCAACGAAAACTTGCCGTACGACCAGTTCATCATCCAGCAAGTGGCCGGCGACCTTCTTCCCGATGCCACCATGGACGATAAAATCGCCTCGGGCTTCAATCGCAATCACATGATTACGCTCGAGGGCGGCGCCATTCCCGCGGAATATCACGTTGAATACGTGGTGGACCGCGTCAGCACCACTTCCACGGCCTTTCTGGGCCTCACCATGGGATGCGCCCGCTGCCATGATCATAAATACGATCCCATCACCCAAAAGGATTTTTATCGCTTTTTTGCTTTCTTCAACACCGTTCCCGAGAAGGGGCTGGATGGTTTCAACGGCAACGCCGTTCCGGTTCTGCCCATGCCCTCCCATGACCAGTCGCAGGAGCAGGCGGAGTTGAATACGAAGATCGCCAGCACCCTCGCGGCCCTGCCGGAAAAGGACGTCATCGCGCAGCGGAACGAATGGCAGAAGACCGCTCTCTCCTCGCTGCCTGAACCGCCCCATAACGGGCTCACGGCTTACTACCCGCTCGACACAGATCTGACTGACGCTTCCGGTTTCCACCACGACGGCAAAACCGTGCACGGCGAGGTGGGCTTCGATGAAGCAGTGGTGGGCAAGGGAGCGAGTTTCACACCGGAGACGCAGGTCTCATTTGGTGACGCCGGCAATTTCGAGCGAAGCAAGCCCTTTTCCATCGCGTTCTGGCAAAGACCGCCCGCCAACACCGACGTCAAAATCATGTTGAAACGCACGCCGGGGGACAATTGGCAGGGTTGGGAGATTGCCGATGACAAGCCCACCTTTTCCCCGCGCCGCAAGCCGCAAGTTCATCTCATCTTCCGCATGGCCAGCCGCTGGCCGGACAGCGCTATTGAGATCCAATCCAAGGATCTGCTGCCGATCGACCAGATGCAACACTTGCTGATCGAATATAACGGTTCCGGCAAAGCCTCAGGAGTCTCCCTGCTCATTGACGGCAAACCCGTGGAGACGACGATACTCAAGGACCAACTGCGTGGTGATTTCAACACCAGCGCGCCGCTTCAGGTGGGCGACAAAACCCTGGGAACGCCCTACGAAGGCCACATCGACGATTTGAGGATCTATGATCGAAAAGTGAGCGACTCCGAGATTCACCAAATGGTGGTGAACATGCCCGGTCGCGGGCTGCTGCTCGCCCTCGACGGACGGCCCGGCAAGGATTTTGCCGCGCTGCAACCCGAGAAGCCCTCCACCGAGGATGTGCAAATTGGTGAGGAAGCCAAGGCCCTGAGTAAGGAACAGATCGAAAAGAATCTGGAGAATGACCGGCAGACCCGGCTGACGGAATACTTCCTCGAACACGGCGCTCCGGAGAAGGAGCAGCAGCTTTACGCGCAATTGAAGGATTTGCGCGAGGAAAAGGCCCAGCTCGAGGACGATATTCCCACGGTCATGATCATGGCGGAGATGAAGAAACCACGCGATACGTATGTGCTGGGCCGCGGGCAGTACGATAACCCCAAGGAGAAAGTGACGGCCGGGACTCCGGCGTTTCTGCCCCCCATGGCTCCGGGGCTGCCCATGAATCGCCTGGGGCTTGCCAAGTGGATTGTCAGTCCCACGAATCCTCTTACCGCGCGCGTGGCGGTAAACCGCTTCTGGCAGCAGTATTTCGGAATCGGCATCGTGAAAACCTCCGAGGATTTCGGATCGCAGGGTGAGATGCCCAGCAATCAGAAGCTCATCGATTGGCTGGCCACGGAATTCGTGCGCACGGGGTGGAACGTCAAGGCGATGCAGCGGCTGATTGTGACTTCCGCGACCTATCGCCAGTCCTCAATCGAGACGCCGGAGATGCGGGAGCGTGATCCGGAGAACCGCCTACTGGCGCGCGGCCCGCGATTCCGCCTGCCCGCGGAAGAAATCCGCGACAACGCCCTGGCCGTCAGCGGCTTGCTGGATTATCGCATCGGCGGCCCGAGCGTTTTCCCCTATCAGCCCAAGGGTCTTTGGGAAGAAATGGCGTTCGGCGCCGGTTTCACCGCCCAGACCTATACGGAATCAACCGGCCGGGACCTCTATCGGCGCAGCATGTACACGTTCTGGAAGCGAACCGTGCCGCCGCCCGCGCTGGTTACCTTTGACGCGCCCGACCGTGAGAAATGCACCGCGCGCCGAACCGTTACCAACACGCCCCTTCAGGCGCTGGTGCTGATGAATGACCCCACTTACGTGGAAGCCGCGCGCTTCCTCGCCGCGCGCATGATGACTCAGGGCGGCAAGAGTGCGGTGGCGCGCGTGGATTTCGGCTTCCGGCTGGCCACGGGCCGCACCCCCGATGCCCAGGAGCGGGCCATTCTGGTGGACGAGGCTCAGGAATCGATCGCCGATTACCGCGCGCACAGCGCCCAGGCCTCTGAACTGCTCGGCGTCGGTGCTACCAGGAGCAGCTCGAAGCTCAACCCTAAGGAACTCGCCGCCTGGACCACGGTGGCCAGCATCATTCTGAATTTGGATGAAACGATTACGAAGGAGTAGTTTGTGGCGGCGGTCTCCGACCGCCGCCGAAATCCTGTAGCGTCGGTCTATGACCGTCGCACGGCGCTCATAGAGCGCCGCTACAGCAAGACAAATCATACTCATAGGATGTGCATTCTTATGGACCCCGAAAATGCCTCACCACATGAACTTGCACTACGCATGACCCGTCGCCATTTTTTCCGCCGGAGCAC
>JASHTO010000116.1 GCA_030040515.1 Terriglobia bacterium | reverse complement strand
TTCTTCCAAAGTGTTCACCTCATACACCGGCTGGGTCGCGTCGATTTGAGTCGCCAACCTGCGGATGATGGGCACCGCCAAGCTCGGGTCGCCGGCGGTTCGTACGATGAGACGGATCGAACGGTCGCCGGGCGAGAGTTGGTAGGGGAAGTAAACTTCCGGATCGGGCTCGGCGTCCAGCCGCCAATACTTGAAATCCGCCACCACTCCCACGATTGTTCCATTCAGGAATGTTGCGCTGATGCGCCGGCCCAGCGGATCGCTATTGCCAAAAACCTTGCGGGCGAACTTCTCATTCACGATCAGGCTGTCAAACGATTCATCGTTGGGAGGCCAACTGCCCCGCACCAGCGGTACTCCGAGTGCGCGAAGATAACTCGGCGAGACGGCGCGAAACGCGGCCACGGATTCCTGACCGGCCTCTTGCGCGGGAGAGCCATCTACGGTGAACTTGACATTCAGAGTCGAGCGATCGACTCCAACCTCCTGCACTCCGGGAATGCTCTTTATGCCGCGAGTGAGTTCGTGAATGTATTCATCTTCGCGCAACCAGACGTTGTACGCCGGCTCGGAGAGGGCCACCCGCATCACCAGAACCTTGTCCGGTTCAAAACCCGCCGGATACATCGTCATGCGCAAGGAACTTCGGATCATCAAGCCGGCTCCAGTAAGCAGAATGACCGCCAACGCCAGTTCACCCGCCACCAGCACTTTACGCGCGCGCAGGCGGCGGCCGGCGAGAAAAGTTCTTGCGTCGTCCTTCAGTGAATCGATTAGCTGCGCTCCCCCCAGGGACAGCATGGGGGCCAATCCAAACAGCAGACCCGTGCCGAGCGAAATGACCAGCGCGAAAATCAAAACCTTGATATCAAGCGCAGCTTCGCCCACGCGCGGAAGCACGCCCGAGCCCAGCCGGACCAATCCCCGTTGCGCCCAAATCGCGAGCAACACCCCCACTCCGCCGCCGAGCAGCGCCAGCAAAACACTTTCAGTAAGGAACTGGCGCGCGAGGCGCCCCACGCCGGCGCCCATTGCAGAGCGAATTGCCACTTCCCTCCCGCACGTGGAGGCGCGCGCCAATAGCAGATTTGCTGCGTTGGCGCTGGCGATGAGCAGGACAAATCCCACCGCGCCGGAGAGCAGCAGCAGCGCGTAACGCACGTTGCCAATCAGCTTTTCCTGAAGCGGCGCGAAATGCAGCAAGTCATTGTTCCAGGAGGGATAACGACTTCGTTTGACCTCGGTGAAGATCGCGTCCATTTCTGCTCGCGCCTGGTCGAGCGAGATGCCGGGGCGCAGCTTCCCGATCACGCAAACAGCATGGGGGGACGGTCCCGCGCTTGCGAAGGCGTCCTGGAGTTGCTTCTCCGTAACCGTCCAAAAATGGAGAGCCACGCCGTTGATGGGAATGTAAGCGTCGATTTCCCTTCTCTCGTCCCCTGCATATGTTTGTTGTGGAAAGAGAAATTGATAGGTTGGGGGCAGCACGCCCGTGATTGTGAAGGAATGACCGCCCAGGGAGACGGTTTTTCCAATTACCAGCGGATCGCTTGCAAACCTCCGGGCAAAGAGCGCGTGAGACAGCACGAGGCAGTCCGTTTCACCCGGTGCGAACAGCCGCCCGATCGCCGGCCGGGCACCCGTGATTTCCCAGAATTCGTCCGAGATCGTCGCGACCCTTTCCTCAGTGGACTCGCCATTCGCGATCATGGCCACGTCCTGGTTCGCATAGGCAACCAGGCTCTGGAACGAACGGGCAGCGCCTCGCCACATGACGAATGCCGCAGGATAGACCCAGTTGTCCCCCCATCCGGGGTTAAAGTCTGCCATCCAAACCAAACGGTCAGCTTGCGGATATGCCAGGGGCTTCAGCAGCACGGCATTCACGAGGCTGAACATGGCCGTGTTCGCTCCGATGCCGAGGGCGAGCGTAATGACCACCACTGCCGTAAACCACAGGTCGCGACGGAATTGGCGCAAAGCGTAACGAATGTCCTGCCTAAGCGCCTCCAGCCAGCCCAGGCTGTTCATGGTGTAGATCTCTTCGCGAATCAACATGGTGTTGCCGAGCTTCAGGTGTGCCGCGTGGCGGGCTTCTTCCGGCGACAGGCCGCGCGCAATATTCTCTTCCATCTCGGCTTCGAGATAGGCATCGAGCTCGCGCGCACGTTCCTGGTCCCAATAACGGCGGCGGAAAAATCGGGTCAAGCTCATTTCAACCCCCACAACTACAGTGGCTAGATTGGCGCGGACCTTGTTCGCCTGGAACACTGACCACTATCCACTAATCACTGGCTTTCCCGCCCGCAACACGCGATTGATAGCGCTCACCAATTCGTCCCAGCGGCTGGATTGATGCAGTAATTGCTTGCGGCCTTTCGGTGTCAGGCGGTAATAACGCGCCCGACGATTATTTTCCGAGGTGCCCCAAAATGATGCGATCCACGCACGGTCCTCCAGCCGGTGCAACGCGGGATAGAGAGACCCGTGCTCGACTTGCAGAACGTCATCGGACCGGTGTTCGATGGCGTAGGCGATGGTGTGCCCGTGCGCGGGGCCCAGCACCAGCGTCTGCAAAATCAGCAGGTCGAGCGTCCCCTGGAGCAGCTCGCCCTCCAGCGGTGGTGAACCTTTTTTGGGCATAAAGTCCTTATACTCCCATAGATCATCTACTACAAGTCAATAATGCCACATGACGCCCATATTTTCAACACAACAGCTATGTCTGCATTCCGGGGTTTGAGGAGTTTAGAGAAGATCAGCTATGGGTGTTCCTGCCGCGAGGCCCGCAGCAGTTTGGTTCATCTTGGCCGCGGGCGTGCGGCGGGTTTTTCGGAGTTTCGCAGGTCCACCTGGTTTTCGATCACCGACTTTAAATTTTCGAGATAAAACACCCAGGATTGCACGGCTTTTTCAAGGTCCACGGCGGAGGCAAATCCGCCGTGCTCCAGCTCGACGAGCGTTTGGCCACCCTGGGGCGAAAGTCTGAACCTCACTTGGGTTTCCGCCTCGTCCGTCGAATGCTTCCACGTCATGGCCAGGGTATTGGCGGCGATGTACTCCGTCACCACTCCGTCCACAGGGTCCTGATTCTTCCAGCGGAAATGAAATTTCCCGCCGAACTTCGGCTCCAGAATGGCCTGATCAGCGAGCCACGCCGTGATTTTTTCAGAATCGGAGAGATAGCCGAAGACGCTCACCGCGTCGCTCGAAATCAGAACCTGCAAAGTGGCGGCGCGCATCACGGTGACTGGACCCGTGTCCGGGGGCTTGGCAGGCCGCGATACGCGCTGTTGGGCGGCGGCGTTGCTTGCAGCGCACAATAAGAAAACTAGGGCAAGCGATTTTAAGTTCATGGACAGTCCTCGTTGTTCCGTACGGGCAGGGTTCGCGAGCGATTGTAGGATAAACCCACGGGCGGCGCAATGCGTGGGTGTTGAATTGTAGCGGTGCTCTATGAGCGTCGACGGCGATCGCAAGAGCGCCGCTACGTCTGCGGTGTCCCTTTCGCCAGCGTATAATTAACGTCTTATTGAAAAGGGGGAATTCATGGATCGCCCAACGGCTTGGGAATTGCTCTGCGAGTACACCAAAAACGAGAACTTGCGCAAGCACGCTTTGGCAGTGGAAGCCTGCGTTCGCGCCTACGCGCGCAAATTCGGTGCCGATGAAAAAAAGTGGGGTGTGGTGGGGTTGATCCACGATTTCGATTACGAGATTTACCCTAACGCCCCGGACCACCCACTGAAGGGGAGCGAGATTCTGAAGGAAAAAGGCGTGCCGGAGGACGAACGTCGCGCCATCCTCGGCCACGCCGAATATACCGGAGTTCCCCGTGACACGCCGCTGGCCAAGACGCTTTTTGCCTGTGACGAATTGGTCGGATTCATAACCGCCTGCTCACTGGTCCGGCCCGATCGAATCGCCAGCCTGGAAGCAAAATCGGTGAAGAAACGAATGAAGGATAAAGCCTTCGCGCGCTCCGTAAGCCGCGAGGACATCACCCGAGGCGCGGAAGAACTGGGCGTCACGCTCGATGACCACATCACTTTCTGCATCGACGCCATGCGGGCAATCGCCGGGCAACTCGGCCTGGAACCCGCGGGCACCGCGCCGGCCGCGCCTCCTGCCGCCTAAATGGACAACAATCTCACGCAAAGGCGCTAAGTCGCAAAAGCTGCGCATTCGGAGTCCTTGCCCTATCGAGAAATTACAACGTGACTTTCTGAAGGTAAGTCGGCACGGTGGCATTCCAACGGAGTTGCTGCACGATGCACTGGCAAAGGGCTTCGCTGGCCTTGGGTTCGCCGTGGACCAGGAACGTCTTCCCCGGAGGCTTGGCAAACCGCGCGAGCCAGGCAAGAATTTCGCCGTAATCCGCGTGGGCGCTCAGTCCCTCAATCGTCTCAACGCGCGCACGCACGCTGACATTACGGCCGTGCATCTTTACGGACTTGACGCCCGATTGAATCGCCTGCCCGCGCGTCCCCGCCGCCTGAAAGCCCACAAACAAGATCGTATTGCGATGGTCCGGCAGGCACCGCTCCAGGTGATGGATCACGCGCCCGCCCGTGGCCATGCCGCTCGCCGATATAATCACCATGGGGTAATGAGCGTTGTTGAGCTGCTTCGATTCATCCACGCTTTTGTCAAAATGCAGGTTGGGCGGTGAAAACGGGTTCACTCCTCCCTTCTCCAGGGCGTCGATCACGGGACTGTGGTCTTCGCGGTGCGCTTCGTAAAGCTGCGTGACGTCAATAGCCATGGGGCTGTCCACGTGGATGGGCAGGGAAGCTAATTCATTCGCTTCGATCAATTCGCGAAGCAGGAACAGCAGCTCCTGTGTGCGTCCCACAGCGAAGGCCGGAATCACCACCGTCCCGCCCTGGCGCGCGGCGTGCTGAACAATTCCCACCAGACGCTGGCCGATGTCCTCTTTGGGGTGCAAGCGGTCGCCGTAAGTGGACTCCAACAGCATGTAGTCGAAACCGTCCTCGGGCACGGCCGGCTCGGGAATAATCAATTGCGGAAACCGGCCCAGGTCGCCCGAAAAGAGGATTTTCTTTACCTTGTCGTTTTCGCGCACGGTCAGTTCAATCATTCGCGCGCCCAGGATGTGTCCGGCGAAAAAAGTGCGCATGGTGAAGTGCGAAGAAATCTCTATGGGCTGCGCGGCGTTGATGGGGCGAAGGTATTCGAGCGATTTGACCGCTTCCTCATAGGTATAAAGCGGCAGGGCGGGCGCGTGCTTACTGTATTTTTTGAAGTTTGCATACTCCGCGTCTTCTTCCTGAAGGTGCCCGGAATCCGGCAAGACGATTTTGGCGAGGTCCACGGTGGAAGAGGAAGCAAGAATTTGACCGCGAAATCCGTCTTTGATGAGCCGTGGGATGTAACCCACATGATCTAAGTGCGCATGCGTGAGCAGCAGCCATTGAATGCCGGAAGCAGGAACAGGCAGCGGATTCCAGTTGCGCAGGCGCAGCTCCTTGTCGCCCTGAAAAAGGCCGCAATCGACCATCAGACGCTCGCCGCCGGCTTCCACCAGATATTTCGAACCCGTCACCGTGCCGGTGGCGCCGAGAAAAGTTAGGGTGGGCATTGGGCGTTATTCCTTGGGGAGGGTCAGGAATCTCAATTCAGCCATAGGGAAATCCTTCACATTATCTGTAGCTAAGGTCAGGCTTTCGGCCAAAGCCACAGCAGCAATCATCGCGTCAGGCAAGCTTAGAGTCCTACCTCTTTGGCGCCACTTAACCCTCAGCTCGCCGGCATTGCTAGCGGCTCCGCGGGTCGTCTCGATATACCGCAGATTGTCAAAAAACTCATTGGTAACGCGGGCCTCCTGGGGTCGCATACCCGAATACACTTCGGCGACAGTGATAGCGCAACAGGCAAGAGAATGCCCCTGCCCCTTCAAAGTTCTCAACAACTCCCAGCGCCCACGTCGGCGAAGCAGCGCATCAATGATCACGCAGGTATCAAGGAGGATTGTCATGGTCGAGCGCGGCGGCTGCGTCGCAGGGAAGCGCGGTCAGCTTCGCGCCGCATTTTCTTTACCCAGGCCGCTGCTCCCCCCGCCGCGTCGATGTCTGGGTGGTCTTCGGGATTCCAAGCGGGAGTGTCCCTTTAGAAAAAGGCGGAA
>JASHTO010000115.1 GCA_030040515.1 Terriglobia bacterium | reverse complement strand
TCCCCAACTATGAGGCGGTGCTTCCACGCGAAAACACCAGGGTTGTGGAGCTGGACAAGGAGAAGACCGCGGCGGCCATTCGCCGCGTTGCTCTGCTTGCCGATGAGCGCTCACATGCCATCCGCATGCAGGTGGAAAAGGACAAAGTGGAAGTCTTCTGCTCCAGCGGCGAGTACGGCGAAGCGCACGAGGTGCTCGACGCGACCTACGATCAGGACTCAATGCAAATCGGGTTCAATTATCAGTATCTACTCGATTTCCTGGGAGTGGTCGGCGAGGGCGGAAAAATCCGCATCGAACTGAAGGACGAGCAGAGCGCCGGTCAGCTTCGGCCGGGGGAGCAGGATGCTTACCGGTATCGCTACGTCGTCATGCCCATGCGGATTTGAGCTCGATGGCATGCCGCAGGCCTTGCTGCCGGCCTGGGCCGGAAGAAGAGGGAATCGCTATACTGAAACCACACCATAAGCTCCATTCGGGTTCCCGCAATAATAGCCAACGAGTGGGATTCCTCCAATCCGGCCATCTCACACCGCATCAAATAATCGAGGAGGTTTTGAAAGCAGGTGAGTAAAGAGCAAGAACAGGAAAAGAACGCAACTCAGAACTACGATGCTGACAGCATTAAAGTCCTGGGCGGGCTGGAAGCGGTCCGCAAGCGGCCGGCGATGTACATTGGCTCGACCGGGTCGGTGGGTCTGCACCACTTGGTTTGGGAAGTGGTCGACAATTCCGTCGATGAGGCCCTGGCAGGCTTCTGCGACCTGATCGCTGTAGTCGTCCACGGCGATAATTCCGTCACTGTAACCGACAACGGCCGTGGGATCCCTGTGAACATGCACAAGGAGGAAGGCCGCTCCGCTGCGGAAGTGGTGATGACCGTCCTGCACGCGGGCGGAAAGTTCGATTCCAAGAGCTACAAAGTCTCGGGTGGGCTGCACGGCGTGGGCGTTTCCGTGGTCAACGCGCTCTCCGAGTCGCTCGAACTTGAAATCTGGCGCGACGGCTACACCTGGGAGCAGTCCTACGAGCGCGGCAAGCCTGTCGCTCCCTTGAAGCGCGCCGGCAAGACGGAGAAAAAGGGAACCAAGATTACCTTTCTTCCCGACAGGCAGATTTTTTCCACCATCGAATTCAACTTTGACACGCTCTCGCAGCGCCTGCGCGAATTGGCGTTTTTGAACAAGGGCCTGAAGATCACGCTGAAGGACGAGCGCAGCAACAAGGAGAGCCCGTTCCAGTACAACGGCGGCATCTCCGAGTTCATCAAGCACCTCAACAAGAACAAGGACGTGCTGCACCCCACGCCCATCTACGGCGAGGCCGACCGCGACGACGTGCACATGGAATTCGCCATTCAGTACAACGACGCGTATGCGGAAAATGTCTTTTCGTTCGCCAACAACATCAACACCATCGACGGCGGCACGCACCTTTCCGGGTTTCGCTCCGCCCTCACCCGCGCCATCAACCAGTTCGGACAGAACCAGAGCCTGTTCAAGGACGTAAAGGAAAACCTTCAGGGTGAGGACGTGCGCGAAGGTCTGGTGGCGGTCATCAGCGTCAAGCTGCCGCAGCCGCAGTTCGAGGGCCAGACCAAGGGTAAGCTCAACAGCGACATTCAGAGCATCGTCGCCAGCTTCGTCTACGAGAAGCTGATGGAAGCCTTCGAGAAGAACCCCACCGTGGGCCGCAAAATCTGCGCCAAGGCCATCGACGCGGCGCGCGCCCGCGAGGCCGCGCGCAAGGCCCGCGAGCTGACGCGGCGCAAGGGGGCACTCGATTCCGGCGGCCTTCCCGGGAAACTCGCCGACTGCCAGGAGCGTGACCCGCAGCGCTGCGAACTGTTCCTGGTGGAGGGCGATTCCGCCGGCGGCAGCGCCAAGCAGGGCCGCGACCGCCGCTACCAGGCTATTCTGCCCCTGCGCGGAAAAATCCTGAACGTCGAGAAGGCGCGCTTCGACAAGATGCTGGGCCATGAGGAAATTCGCGCCCTCATCACCGCCCTCGGCACCGGCATCGGCAAGGATGATTTCGACATCGCGAAGCTGCGCTACTCGAAGATCATCATCATGACCGACGCGGACGTTGACGGCTCGCACATCCGCACGCTGCTGCTCACGTTTTTCTACCGCCAGATGCCGGAGCTGGTGGAGCGCGGCAACGTCTACATCGCCCAGCCGCCGCTTTACCTGATCAAGAAGGGCAAGAAGGCCCAGTACATTCATGACGAGAAGGAGTTCCGCCGCGAAGTGCTGCGCCGCGCCACGGAAGACCACGCCGTCAAGTTCGGCGAAGGCTCAAAGGCCGTGAAGCTCGAAGGCGGCGAGCTGACCAATTTCCTGATGGCGTTCGGCGAGTACATCGAACTCTTCACCAAACTCGAGAAGCGCATCGGCGACAGCCGCCCGATTGACGCCATGCTGCGCGCTGACCTTTCGAAGAAGACCGAGCTCGAAAGCCAGTCGAAGCTCGAAAAAGTCGCGAAGGAACTGAAAGCCGAGGATTTCAAGACCAGCATCAAGCTGGATGAGGAGCACAACATCCACTTCCTCACCTTCAGCAGTGCGACCCAGCCCGAGCGCCTGATCGACTGGGACCTGCTTTCCAGCCCCGAATACCGCCGCCTGTTTGAACTCCACAAGCGCGTGCGCGAATACGACCGCCCGCCGTTTACCATCACCTCCAACGGCAACCAGTTGACCATCGAGGACCGCCAGGAACTGGTGGAGCACGTCATGTCCGTCGGCAAGAAATCCTTCACCGTGCAGCGCTTCAAGGGCCTGGGCGAAATGAATCCCGAGCAGTTGTGGGAAACCACCATGGACGCCGAGCAGCGCACCATGTTGCAGGTGAAAATCGAAGACCAGGTCGAGGCCGACTCCATCTTCACCGTCCTCATGGGAGACATCGTCGAACCCCGCCGTCAGTTCATCGAAGAAAATGCGCTGGATGTGAAGAATTTGGATATTTAGCGTCCTGCGCCCCAAAATAGCGAAACTTACGACCGACTTGCGTGTTTGGAAATGGTGGAGGAAGCCAAATTGTTTTGGCAACCTCTTAAAGAAGTTTCCCATCCCCAGAACCCCGGGCGCCAGAATTCAGCAGGAGGTAAGCTCGCCGTGACCAGACATCAGCTTTCAATGGGCATTTTTGTGGCTGCTGCAAGCGTCCTGGCTGCACTACCCGCGCGCAGCCAGACGTTTTCGGTGGCCTATATTTCGGGCGGAAATGTGTGGGTTTTGGGCAACGCTGATGGCGCCCCAGCGCGACTGACGAATTCCGGCGCGTGCCATTCGCCGAGATTCTCCGCCGATGGAGCGTACATTGCCTTTGAGGAAAACGGCGCCATTCATCTGGTCGATGTGGCGCGACACCGGGCGGTGAAACTGGGAGCGAAGATCGCGGGAGACTTCATGTGGTCGCCGTGGGAAAACGCACTCGCTGCGTCGAATGATGGTTCCGTCTACATTTTCAGCCAACGGGACGCATGGGCAGGCGTGCGGGTTTTCAAGGTCGCTTCCCCGAGATCGGATGTGGGCGGCATCGTCTTCAACCGTGACGGGCAGGGGCTTCTGGTTTCCCTGCGAGAGGCCGGGACCCATGGGGACGTTGGCAAAATCGAAGCCGTTGACCTTGATCAGCAGAGCTCAAGAGCCACACTCGTGTCCGAGCCCGGCGACGGTCTTGTGCCTTATGGTTGGTTACGGGACAGCAAAACCCTTCTCTTCTGGGTGCAGCCGAGCTTTTCCGCGTCATTTGAGGAAGACGGCTTGGATTTGTATGAAATGCCGGCCGCGCAGCATGCGGTCAAACGTTTAGTTGGGGTCAAAACGTTTGTTTATAACGACCAACTTGAGCTGTCGCCCCTCGGCGATTCCCTTTTGGTTACCCGCACGACGCCTCAAGTTGGCCGGGAGACCTATGACGGCACTTCCATCGCCAAAGTGGACCTATTGAGCGGGGGTGTTCGCGTGGTGAGCTCGCCGGGCACGTCGGCGTTGTTCCCCGTCTGGTCGCCGAGCGGTGATGAAATCGCATATGTGCAGGCTCCGGTGGGCCGGGAGCACCTGAAGGAGCGCCGA
>JASHTO010000114.1 GCA_030040515.1 Terriglobia bacterium | reverse complement strand
CGACATGAACCAGCGCCTAAATGGCATGGAAGCTCGCTTTTCCGACCTGAAGGATTTTATCAAGGCGGAGAATTCTCGTCTGGAAGATCGCATCGAGCGGCTTGAGCATCCTGTGGCCAGGCCATAGTGAAAACCCTCAACGCCAGACCCTCCAAATTCAGTGCGAAGCTCGGATAGAACTCACGCATCGCGCGAGGGGGGCGGACCCAATTTGTTTCACGCAGCTCGAAGGGCACGAGAAGCATGAAGACCTTTTACCTCACAACTCCTATCTACTATCCCAACGCCCGGCCGCACGTGGGCACCGCCTACACCACCATCGTGTGCGATGTGCTGGCGCGCTACAAGCGCATGTGCGGTTATGACGTGGCTTTTCTGACCGGCACGGACGAGCATGGGGAGAAACTGGAGCGCGCCGCGGCGGCGGCGGGAAAATCTCCGCGGGAGTTTGTGGCGGAAAAGCGCCAGTTGTTCTTCGAGCTTTGGCGCAAGATGGGAATTCCCGTGACCGTGTACCCGCAGTCGGATGCCAACTCCCTGCGCTTCATCTACACCGATCATCCGGATCACGTGAAGTCAGTGCAGCGAATGCTGATTCGCGCCCGCGACAACGGCCATATTTACACGCAGCGATACGAGGGCCGCTACTGCGTTTACGACGAGCGCTACGTTTCCGACAACACCGACCCCGTGAACTGCGACATCTGCGGCCGGCCAGCGGAATTGATCAGCGAGGACAATTATTTCTTCAAGCTCTCGGCGTTTCAGGACAAATTGCTCGCGCTCTACGACCAGCATCCGGAATTTGTGAAGCCCGATTACCGCATGAACGAAGTGAAGAGCTTCGTGAAGAGCGGCCTGCGCGATATTTCCGTAAGCCGCAAGCGGCTGAAATGGGGCATCCCCTGGCCCGACGATCCCGGCCAGGTTTTCTACGTCTGGTACGACGCGCTCACCAGCTACATGACTGGCATCGGCTACGCGCAGGGCGAAAACGGCAACGCGGACTTTCAGAAATACTGGCGCAACAAGCCCGGCGAGTCCGAACTCGTCCACATGATCGGCAAAGATATCCTGCGCTTCCACGCCGTCTATTGGCCGGCGTTCATCATGGCCGCATATCCCGACCAGCCGGAAATGCTGCCGACCACCATCTTCGCCCACGGCTGGATTTATTACGAGCAGGACAAGATGTCGAAGTCAAAGGGCAACGTGGTCTATCCCGAGCCGCTGGTGGAAGCGCTCGATTCCCTCGGCGCGCCCGGCAATGACGCACTGCGCTACTACCTGCTACGCGAAGCACCGTTCGGGCAGGACACGAGCTTTTCTTACGGCGGGCTGATTCAGCGGTACAACTCGGATTTGGCGAATGGGCTTGGTAACCTGTCGAACCGCACGCTTACCATGATTTGCGAATATTTTCGCGGCCAAGTCCCGGATCGAGGCGCCGGATTCGACGAGGCAGACCCACGCACAGCGACTCTGAAAGCCAGAGTGCAGGCAGATCTCAGCGACTTCAAGGGATGGTTCGACAATTTCCATATTTCTCGCGCGATTGAGCTTGCCTGGGAACTGATTGCAGAAACCGACAAATACCTGGCGTTACATGCGCCATGGAAAAGCTTCAAGGTGCTCAAATCGAGCGTCGTATCCCCAGGCATGCTCTACCTGGATAGCAGCAGCTTCGTCGATCCCAAGATGCAGGAGACCTGGCGCGACATCGCTTCGGTTTTGTACACAGCGGCGGACACGCTTCGCAATGTTGCCGTACTCCTCTATCCCGTCCTTCCTTCGAGCGCCGAACGCCTTTGGAAGCAGCTCGGGTGTGAAGGCGAATTGAAGGACCAGCAAATTGACCAACTCAAATGGGGCGGACTTAAACCGGGTACGAAAGTTGGCAAGCCAGAACCTGTTTTCCCGCGCCTGGACAAGGCTGCGGCACTCGCCAAGCTCGAAGAATTTGCCGAAGCTGACCGCAATCGCGACAAACCCAAGGAGGAATTGAAACCCGTGGAAAACGAAACAACCAAATCGCCGGCAGCGCCTAGTGGCACGGGCTTCCAGCCCGTGAAAACCGACACGGCCGGCCCGCCGCCCGGAGGCTCTGGGCCGCAGGGCGGGACGGCCGTGCCACAGACAACCGCGCCGCAAGCGCCGGCAACCGAAACGCCCAAAATTACCATCGATGACTTCGCTAAGGTCGAAATGCGCGCGGGCGAAATCAAAGCCGCGGAAGCCATTCCCGGCGCGACCAAATTACTCAAGCTGCAAGTGGACATCGGCACGGAAGTGCGCCAAATCTGCGCGGGCATCGCCGAGTACTACGCTCCGGAGAAACTCATTGGCATGAAAGTGGTGGTGGTCACCAATCTCCAGCCGCGCAAGCTGCGGGGCGTGGAATCCAACGGCATGATCGTGGCTGCCTCCATCGGCGAGCAGGGCCGGCCGGTGCTGGCCACCTTTGGGGAAGACGTGCCGGCGGGAGCGAGACTGAAATAATCGGGTGATCAGGCTCCCCCGATTTTTCCTCTACTTGTGTCCTATCTGGCTGGTTC
>JASHTO010000113.1 GCA_030040515.1 Terriglobia bacterium | reverse complement strand
AAGTCTTCCGCGCCCGCGCCCGGCAAGCCCGTTCACGCGAAAGTGACGGGAGTCATGACCAATGGCGAAAGCACCGTGATGGTGGCGTCAATTGAGATCGAAGGTCAGCTCGAATCGTGGCCGGGCACTCCTGACCCCAATCCAACTTCCTCAGATGCAGACCTCGGCCTTGGCGTATTCTGAAGCATAGTTTATCGATGAATCAGTCCGGCCCTGCGATCGTGGACGGCATGGTCTACGTTAATGCCGGATACCTGAATGCTCTGAGTGGTAATGTCCTGCTGGCTTTTTCGGTTGACGGCCATTGAGAGACCCCGGAAGTCTCTTCCAAGCCCCGCCAACCCGGGCACGAGTTGGGTCAGTCTTGTGGACGGATGCGAATGTTGCCGCTGAAGGAAGTCAGCTCCACACTCGCCCTGCCGGTGTTTCGAGTTCCGAGCAGGCTGTTGGCCCCTTCGAGGGGGGAAGCGGGCTCGCGCCGGTGGGTCATGGGCATCAAATTGATGACTTTGCCCTTCAGTGTCTTGGCGCTCAATTCAAAAGAAGCCGAGGGCGGGCAAGCGATCTCCACATCGCCGCTATATGCAGACAGGATGTAGTCGCCGCGGTCCATAAAGTCGCCTTCGTAGAGAATATGTCCGCTCGTCGTGCTGCCATGCAAGCGAGTAGTGGCGGGTGAAACGAAGTGCAAGCTGCCGGTGGTCGAATCCGCCTCGACGTTCCCGGAGGCGCGGATGATTTCGATGTCTCCGGCCACAGATCGCGCCGTGAGGTGGCCGGAGTAGTCGCGCACGTCGATATCGCCGCCCACGGAGGCCACGGAAGCGTCCGCCTGCATGCCCTGCACGCGAACTTTTCCCTGCGAATTGCGAATTTCCAGCGTGGCCCCGGAGGGGACGTCCAGGGTGTAATCGGCACTCTCTTCGGTTAAGGGCAAAGTCGAGTCCAGAAGGTGAGTCTCAATATGAATCTTGTCGGCGGGACCGGTTTCGGGAAGGATTTCGCTGTCAACTTCCAGGCGGGGAGATTCCAGGCTGTAGACCAAGTGCACCTGGGCCTTGTCCCAGCCTCGCACGATGACCACGCCCTTCAAATTCTGCAGGCTGATGCTCGGTTCGCGCGTGGTATCAAAGGTCTTTTCAATTCGTCCATCGCCGGCGGCCCGAATCAAAATAGCCGAGGCAAGAATCAGCACCAGCAGGTGCAGGCATTGCCTGACCAACTTCAGCATCGCAGTTGTCCGGTTCATTGAACCGTGTCCCTCGTCAACGCCCTTCGAGCTCCAACGCAGAAGACAAGACTTCAGCCTTTCTCGTATACGCTGTCACCAGATATTCTCGTGCCAGCGCATTTCCGGGCTCCTGGTGAAGGGAGTCCAGACATTCATGAATCGAACCATCCAGGGCCACGAGGCTCTTGTCATAAGTGGCCTTAAGATCCGGGGCCATGGATGCTTCGTTTGCTCGAAAATTGCTTTCCAAATCGGAAACCACACGGGCCAGGGTGCTCGCCTCACCGGAAGTCAGGGAGGCTATTTGAGGCAATGCGGAGGTCGTGGCCACCACGTCCGCGTTCACCCAGGGTTGAACATTGCCGGAAGGCAAAGTCATCGCCGAGCCGAGGAAGATGAGGCCGGCCAGAACTCCCAAAGGAACGGCGTGGGGCATGAATCGCCAGGCCAAAATCTGCCGCCAGCCACTGACCGGCGTGCCGAAGGCGCCTTCCGCCTCCAACCGCGCACGCACGTTTGCCCAGACGGCGCGCGAAGGCTCCTCGAGGGGAAGATCGCGCGCAGCCTGGCGGACCGATTCCACGTCCGCCAGCAGGGTCCGGCAGGAATTGCACGCCGCGGCGTGCGCGGCTACAAAAGGCCTCGCTTCACCCTCCACATAGGCTTCCAACTCGTCGTCAAACTGCAAGCACGCAGCCGCCACCAAGTCGCCCTCTTCCTCCAGCCGGGCGCGCACTTTCGCCCAAACCATGGGGGAAGGCGCTCCTTGCGGAAGCTCGCGCGCCGCGCGTCGAAGGGATTGCAGGTCCGCCAGCAGAGCCCCGCAGGACGGGCATTCCTGCGAGTGTGCGGCAACGAAGGGCCGCGCCTCGCCCTCCAGGTGGGCTTGCAGCTCGTCTTCAAATCGCGCGCAGGCAGCAATCGTGTTGTATCGGTTCTCCTGCATCGTCCTGACTCTTAGGCTTCCTTCACCTGCTCACCGGCCGGAAGCGATTCTCCCGCTGGCGCGCCACGATCCTGCCGCAGCCGCTCGCGCAGCTTCATGCGCGCTTTGTGAAGCTGCGACTTGGAATTTCCTACCGAGCAATCCATGATCTCCGCGATCTCATTGTGCTCGTAGCCCTCGACATCGTGCAGCACAAAGACCGTGCGGTAACCCGGCGGCAAATCCTTGATGGCGTTCTCCAGCCCGATGCGGTCCACCGAACCCGTCAGCCGCCGGTCGTCGCTGCCGTAATCCCGCTTGATCGGCTCGTCTTGCGACGTGTCCATCTCGTCCAGCGAAACCTGTTGCAGCCCCTTCTTGCGCAGGTGCATGAGGACCACATTCACGGCCAGACGGTGAAGCCACGTTGAGAAGGCCGACTCACCGCGGAACGTGGAAATCTTGCGGAAAAGCTGGAGAAACGCCTCTTGCGTTAGATCTTCCGCTTCCGCAGTGTTGCCGGTCATGCGCAAGCACAAGGAGTACACTCGTCTTTTGTGCGCCTCAAAGAGCGCGGCGAACGCTTCTTCCTCACCGCGTTGTGCACGCGCGATGATTTGAGCTTCAGAAGCAGCCTTCGATGCCGGTGTCTTGTTTGGGCTCAAGAAGTTCCACTACCGGCCGCACCTCAACTCACCACATGAGATGCGGGGCGAGATTTTCGAGTTGTATTCCCGGTTACCTGCCCGGCGTTGGCCCCTGGGCGGCTCCCGGCGGCCTTAGGGATTGCTCCCTGTGGGAATCTCGATCACAGCTTTTCCCACGCCGACGTTCCCCGAGGTGTCGTAGGCACGCAGAGTCACAATGTGCTCTCCCGGTGCGAGGGAGGTAAGTTTCAGCGAAAAGGTCTCTTTCCGCGAGTCTACGATTCCGTCATCCGACAAAATATCGTGCCATTCCTGCCCGTCCAGGGAGGTCTCCGCGCTCCGCAAGGGCGAAGTGCTGTCTTCGGCGGTGAATTGGACGACCGCCGAATCGCCCGTGACGGACTGTTTGGCGACCTCAACGTCCGGAGGAGTATTGTCAACCCAAAAGGGGGCGCTGAGCAACTCGGACTTTCGGGCTATGGAGGGAGGGTTCGATTCTTCATCCGACGCCACCAGCCTGGCGACATATTTGCCGTCTGCAAGTGCTGTAGGATCAAGTGTATAGTTGGATTGGTGAATCTTGTCCTTGAGCAGGTGCCATTCCCGTTCATCTGTCCCCTTCAAGTAAAGGGAATAAATCAGTTGGTCGCCGTTCGGGTCGTCGGCCTGCCAGGTGAGGGTTATGGGTGTCCTGGTGGGGGTGTTGGAGGTTGGAGCAGGTCCGAAACTCAGCGTGGATGAGGAGCTTACCGACAGCCCGCCAACCATGGGCAGGCCCGACCCGCCTCCCAGGCTCCCAGTCCCCGTCCGCTCGCCGGAAGTGCTCACATTCAGTGAGTGGATTTGCGGGGGCAGATTCTGGTTCAAATACGCAACCGTCACTTCGTCGAGCGTGGGGGATTCATTCCCTGAAGTGTGAAGCACCGCCTTCCATTGCAGGTAGCGAGCGGGAGGATTGGTAACCTGCTCGCCGTTGGGATGGGTCAGGGGGCCTGCCCAGTCACTCCAAGTGTTGTCGGGGCGATCCGAGTTCCCCGAGCGCGTGAAAAACTGCAACGTGCAGCCCGTCGGAACCTCTCCCCGCCACGCCAGGACTCCCCAGCGCGAGATGAACTTTGTGTCCTTCACAGGCGATTCGAAGGTTCCCTCACGCGTGGGTGAGGACTCAATGCGGAAAAGCTTGGCCACGTTGCCGGTGGCGGCGTAGAGGTCCGATCCGCCGCGCAGCAGCCGCGTGGTGATGGATTCATGCGATTCCGTGAGCAGGGTCAGTTTCTCGTTGTCAGGCTGGTCGTCCAGGTCGAAGATGCGGCCGTTGACGTCCGTGGTGAAAAGCACATGGTCCTTGCGAACTGCCAGTCCGAAAATGCTCTCGCTATTGGAACTCCATACCGTCTCGGCTGTGGAGTCGGGATGGATTTCGATCAATTCCCCGTGCCCGCCACCCAACTGAGTGGGGAAGAGCGCCGGCGTCTGCGGCGTGGGGCGGTTGAAGCTCGCCGGCCGGGTTTCGCCCGGCGGAGTTTGCCCCTTGGCTGTTGAGTCCAGGTCCGCTGAAGCGGTGACGGTTACAGTGGTCACTCCGCCACCCGGCCCGCCCCCTGCGGGGGCCATCAGCAATTCCGGCGACCCCTTGCTGCCCGCACCTCCCATCGCGGCGGCAAAAATATTCCCAAGCGAGTCTACGGCCAGATCATGAATCTCCGGCAGGGGGGCCTGATAGATGACGAAGGCCTTTCCCTCCGGCGAGATGCGGTAAATCAGCCCGTTCGGCACGCTGCCCGCCAGCAGGTTCCCTTTGGAATCGAGGGCCAGGCACATTACGTGCGTTTGCTTGCTGTCGAAGAACAGATCGCCTTTGCCGGAGGCGTCCACGCGATAGATTTGCCCTTTGTCGCCGGTGGCGACGTACAAACGGCCTTCCGGATCAAACTGCAAGGCCCAGATGTATTTTGCCTTGGGATCGAAGAAGACGCTGGATTTTGCGTCTGAGGTGACTCGATAAACCTTGCCCTCGGGCGAGGTGCCCACGAATAGGTCGCCCGTCGCCCCCACAGCCAGCGCGAAAATATCCGGTTCCTTGGCCGTAAACAGCAGGGAAGACTTCCCGTCGGGTGTGACTCGGAAAACCTTGCCTTGATGCCCTGTTCCCACAAAGATGTTGCCGTGGGAATCGCGCGCCAGCGAGAGAGCGAGGGCCTCCTCGGGGCTGAAAACGGTCTGCGCCTCGGGGGCCAGCGTCAAGTCACCTTCTTTGCTCAGGGAGACCCCCGTCAACGTTCCTTGCAGGAATTCATCGAACGATCCCACCTGCCAGAAAGTGGTCTCCACCCCGCCGGCGGGCAGCGCAATTGCGAAAATGAGAAGCAGAATACGAATCACTCGAGCGAATTTCATTCACACCTCAATGAAGAACAGTGGCTGGTGGTTAGCGAATAAGAGCTTGCGAGATCTGCTCGCAGAGGAAGATTTTTTCGAGCTACCAGCTACTAGTGCCCTGGTTCAGCAGTGCCCCTCATATTTCGTCCCTGGGTAGATGCGAGCTTTCAGCCCCGCAGGGGCGAAATACCTTAGCCCAGGGCGCAAGCCCTGGGACCGCTCACCCCGCCTTCGGTCCCCTCTCCCGCAGGGCAGGAGAGGGGTTGGAGGAGAGGGTGGGCACCCCAAACCCACGGCTTGCGCCGTGGGCTATACAGAGCGACATAAATTGTAGCGGCGCTCTACGAGCGCCGACCGGCGGTCATAGACCGCCGCTACAGCCAAATATGCAAACACTTATGTCGTTCCAGATGGCGACCGCTTCGCGGGCTGAGTTCTTACTTCTAATTAAGGACACTCGCCACTTTTTTCAATTCATAGAACCAGTAACCTTCAGCATCAGCGTCTTCTGCCCGTGAATCGCATAAGGCGTGGGCTGGGTTTCAAAATCCCCCACCACGGAGGTGCCACTGAACACCACGCTGGAGGCGGCGGCCGGATCCGCCATAAAAGTCTGCAAAAGGGAAGGTGGGGGGGAAGGGTACTCATCGCCTGCCATCACGAATGACCGCTGGGGCGCCATCAGTAGCGCATAGATCCGGTTGTTGCGGCGCATCCGGTTCAAGGCGCGTACCAAATGCTGCGCGTCGCGTGGCGTGCCCCCCAGGCCGGAGAAGCGTAATTCCATGGCGTTGATGCTTGACCCGCTGCCCACCACTAACGACAGCATTTTGTCCGTCACGCTTTCGGGCACTTCGACCGGAATTTTTTCCGTCTGCGTGTCGCCGTCAGGCAGGCGAATGAGGGCGGTTACCTCCAGATGGTCCCCGGGACGCACCTCCGATTTTGTACTCCACACCTGGTCGAGCGTAGCGCTGCGCTTTTCATCCAGCGATTGGATGCCCAGGCTCACATCCTGAACCTTCAAATCGGGGAAACCGCTGGACATGAGCATGGAGAGCGGTGCGGCCACCGTTGCCCCAACCATCGCATCCGTCCCCACCTCTCCGGAAAGAACGTCCTCCAGATTCACCGACTGCCCGTCCGACAACTTGATCTGCGCGTTGAGATTCAGCGTGGAGTTCCCAATGGAGCGCTCCGTAACGCTGAGGGCGGAGGTGACGGCGAGATTCAGCAGAAGGGGTGACAGGAAGGGCTCCTCGACCATGTCGAAGTGGTAGTCGGATATCTTCTTGTCCGCGGAATCCAGGTGCACGTGGACGGGAATCATAGGCGCTGCTTTGCCGCCCACTCGGCCGTAGATCGCGTCAAAGCGATCCTGCTGAATCGTTCCCATGACGGCGCCGGGAGCGTCGATCTTGAACGAAGACGCGATGCTGGGAATGGTAACGATGACGTGGGCGGGAGCGAAAGGAAATGCCGCAGGGCCCGCCGCCAGCACCTGATGACCGCAGGCGTAAAGATTGTTTCCCTGGCGCAGCGTGACCGTGCAGTCAATGTTCAGCTCCAGGTCGCCATTCAACAAGAGAAGGCTGATCATGGAGCCGGGTTCAAGGTCCGTGGGGCTTGGGTGGGGGTTCGCGGCACTGCCGGAAATCATCCCGCCCGCAACGGGTTCCAGGCCCAGCCGACGAAACTGCGGCGCGAACGTGTCAATGGCGGTTTTCGAAAACCCCCCAAAACGCAAGGGAAGCAGCAAGTTGGAAATCGCAGTCTCCTGCGGCGTTTCCGGGAGCTTAGTGGGATTCTGGCCGTCGTCCAAAATCACCCGGTCGAGGTCCGGTGAGCCGTCCGATACCCGCGCGATGCGGTAGCCGGGCGCGAGTTCAGTGCGCGCCGCCGTGGACGCAGGGGAATTGCCCACCGCCAGCATCTCTTCAATCGGAGTGATTCCCGCGATTGCATCCTTGGAGAGTGGAAAGGCGTGGGAAACCGCGCCCACCAGCTTGCCGTCCACATACACCGGGCTGCCGCTCATGCCGGCAATCACTCCCGTGGTGGCCAGCGGGCCGCCTGTGAGCCGCGCCAGAATCAGGTCCTGTTTGGGGGCGATGGCGTTGTTCAGCACGCCCAGAATTTCCACCTGGAATTCTTCGATTTTGTCGCCTTCAAAGATCGTGCGTCCCACGCCTTGCAATCCGGCATGAACGCCGCTGAGCGGAAGAATCGGAGGGCTCGCCTGGCCCAGCAGGCAGCTCGCAAGAACCACAATCAATCCGAGACCTAACAGCAGTCGCCGAATCATCACCATAGCGGGCACAGGCTCACAGGCACTGGTTAAAATTCTAGTCTAAGGACAATCGCTGGATAGGTCAAGCAGCGCGGGGGGAGGTGTCAAAGCTCTTTAGAAATGTCCCCTTTCTTAGCTCATTAGAAGTGTCCCCTTTTCGTTTGGTTTGTGTTTTTCCTCTCTGGTTCTGGTTTTTGCTTTTCCGTTGGGCCTGCCCGGAGCGGAGCCCTGCGGAGCCCGAAGGGCGGAGCGCTTAGG
>JASHTO010000112.1 GCA_030040515.1 Terriglobia bacterium | reverse complement strand
CTCTCCAGCCTTTTCATATACCCCCACCACATCGTTACCATCGATCTGGACCCCGGGCATGCTGTAAGCCGCCGCGCGGCTCGCTACGTTGACGTTTTTGGTCGCCTTGGCAAAGGGCATTTCCGTGGCGTACATATTGTTCTCGCAAACATAGACCACCGGCAGTTCCCACGCAGCGGCCAGATTAATACCTTCGTGAAACGCGCCGTTGTTCACCGCCCCGTCACCAAAAAAGCAGACCGCCACCTGTCCGCTTTTCCTCAGCTTGGCGCTGAGAGCGGCCCCCGCGGCCATGGGAACCCCCGGCGCCACCACGCCGTTCGTGCCGAGGAAGCCCACGGCGGGTTCATAGAGGTGCATGCTTCCTCCCCGCCCCCCACAGCACCCGCCGACTGCTCCCATCAACTCAGCCATAACTTCCCGCGCCGAAATGCCTTTGGCCAGCGCATGACCGTGACCTCGGTGGGTGCTGGTAACGTAGTCGTCTTTTCTTAAATGCGCGATGACCCCGGTGGCCACCGCTTCCTCTCCGACGTAAAGATGGATAAATCCGGGCATCCGCCCGGAACGAAATATCTCGTAGGCCTTTAATTCGAATTCACGCAACTCGACCATGGTGCGATAGAGCGAAAGCGCGAGCGGTTTGGATAGGTCCATAGAATCGTCCTCATCCCAAGTAATTGTTGCCGGTCAAGATCATGGCGATTTTGAAAAAGCGCTCAGCCCTCCGAAAAACCCAGCACCCACTCCCAAGCCTTCATCCACTTGATGGGCACCAGGTTGCCGCCCATCGTGATGTCTGCAAACAGCGCTGGTGCAAGGCCCGGCCCCATCGCCTTCTGCACGTCATTTTTGACCGTAATGCACCGAATACAACTGTGGTTATCATTTCAGCAGAATCATGTCAAGGCACTTTACAGTGCGACGGAGAGAATTCCGACCTTGACTTCTCGCTTGTTGAGTGAGTTTCCCACGCCCGCGGCGGCGCAGCGCATTATAGGGGCGGAATTACGCTGCCCTTGCGGGTCGGCCGGCAACCGGATTGTGGCCGGGTTCCCACATCTAGCGTCCTGGCCTACCCGGAGTAATCATCCTCCGACAAATCCGGAGAAGCTGTGAAAAATTCGTACCATGCAGGCCCATCGTAGGGGCAACCCTTGTGGTTGCCCGAGGGCGGCCACGACCCCTCGCCCAAAGGCTTTGGGCCGCAGGGCGAGGGCCGCCCCTCCATACCGATATTTTCACAGCTTCGGAGGCTTTGCGCTACGATGAAGGGCGGCGAATTGCTGATTCCCGGAACTGTCAGACTCACACTGCCACCCCGGCGAAGCCGGGGGATCCCCCAACGGATTGGCCGCATGCACAAGTCATTGCGGCGTAGTCTGCGCTCGCTCAAGAGTCTTCTCTTTGGCAGCCAACGATAGCCTCTGGAATTCGCTCATCTCCCGGGCGCTCGATTGCTCGTCACCGAGTTGGCGGTAAATCTTGGCCAGCAGGTAGTGGACTTGCGCATCGCTGGGATCGGCCTGAGCAGCAGCGAGCAGTTCGCTTTTGGCGGTTTGCTGGTCGCCGAGATTCGTGTAGCACTCGCCCAGCAAAAAATGGGGCCGTGCCATCTGGGGTCGGGCGGCGCTTGCCGCCTTCAAGTATTTGATCGCCCCCGCATAGTCGCGCCGGCCCACGGCAAACTCACCCAAGTACTGATTCGCGCCAAAATCGTTGGGATTCTCCGCGCGCGCCGCCAGAAATTCCTTCTCCGCCTCATCGATCTGTTTCAGATTGCGCAGAGCGGTTCCGATGTCATAGTGAATCCCGGGAGCATCCGGGCGCTTCGCCAATGCGGCGCGATATTCTTTAAGGGACTCTTCGTAGCGGCCTTCATTGGCATACACGTCGCCCATCAAGGCATGGATTTGGAAGGAATCGGGGTCGAGATCGGTGAGCTTTTGGATGGTTGCGATCGAGGCGCTCATATACAGATGTGCTAATTCGTATAGCGCATCCAGGTCTTTGGGATTCTGGGCCAACGATTGGTTGAACTGGGCCACGGCTTCGTCGGTGCGGCCGAGCGACTGCAAGGCGATGGCGTCGTAATAGTGGGTCCGGGGGTGGGGCTGAGGCGTGGCAAGTTCCGCTTGAAAGCAGGCTACGGCTTTCTCAAATTGACTCAGACCCATGTACGATACACCCTCGTAAAAGCTGACTTGCGAATACTGGGCCTGGGCGGTGAGGGCTCGATCAAAGACTTCGATCGACTCCGTAAATTTAAGCTCTGTCTGGTACAGAATACCCAGTCGCTTGAGAACCTCTGGATTATCGGGAGCTGCCACCAGCGCCTGCCGATAAACTTCCTCGGCACCTCGATAATCCTGCGCCTTCTCGTAGGTCCGTGCCTGTTCCAGGAGAGCGGCGACGTCGGCAGGCACCGCGGCACGACTCGCTCCCGTCGCCAGGAAAAACCATCCGGCCATGACCGGGCACAGAAATAAGGACGATCGCAGGCGCTCGACGGAAGTCATCGGCATTCCCTCATGGCTTTTCGTCCGTCTCTTTCTGCTTCCCCAGCGACTCCTGCAATCGCGCTTTGTCCTGTTCCTGGCCCTCGCGGGTGAGCCTTTCGGATATCCGTAGTTGCTCCTGACTCTTCTCTTTGTCACCCAGGCGGGCGTAAAGCTCGTAAAGTTGGTAGTGCACTTCCTTATAATCCGGATCCAGTTTCAAGGCTTCCTGAAATTCCTGCAGGGCGGCTTGGTTGTCCCCCGTGCCGCGGTACGCTTTGCCGAGGAGAAACCGCGCCCGCACGAGTTCCGGGTATACGGCAACAGTGATCTTCAGGTGATCAATGGCCTGCTGGAATTTTTGTTCATCCACCAGCATGTCACCCATATAATAATTGCCGAGCGGCTGGTTCGGCTCCTCTTGCAGCGCCAAGGTGAGATGTTCCATGGCATGCGCATTGTCCTTCTTCTTCCAGTAAACCTGTCCGATGCCAAGGTGGATGCCCGGGAAATCGGGGTTCTTGCGCAACACTTCCTGGTATTCCAGTATGGCCTCGTCCAATCGGCCGGCATCCGACAAGGCTTCGGCTTTCATGGCGTGCGTGAATTCCGAGTCGGGGGCCATTTTCGCCAGCCGCTCGGCGGCGGCATTCATGGCCGCTTTGTAATCCACCACCAATTGATACTGGACCACCAAATCCCGAGGGTCGTCGCCCGCCAGGCTTTCGAGCTGCTGAATGGCCTCATACGTTTGCCCTTTGGCCGTCAATGCCAAGGCCAGATAGTAGCGCGCCTGCCGGTCCCGGGGATTGGCCGTGAGTTCGCGTCGAGCCACTTCCACCGTTTTGTCAAACTGGTTTAGCGCATAGTACGAGACTGCCAACTGGGAATTGACACCGGGATAGAGAGGAGCGCGGCTGAGGATCTGGTTGAAGACCTTGATGGCTTCTGCGTGTTTGCCTTGTTCCTGGAGAACCACGCCCAGCGCCTTCAGCAGGTCAGGATCGTCCGGCGCGGAAAGAAGAATCTGGCGGTAGACCTTTTCCGCCCCGGCATGGTCTCTACGCGTTTCCAATACCGCGGCGTGTGCAGGTGGCGATTCGGTGTTCTGAGGGAAGACCAGCGCTGGCAGTAAGGAAACCAACCCCACCGCGGCCACCCACACCCACCCCCGCCTGAGGTTGACCGCTTTCGGGGATTTCCAGATCAAGCCCTTGTCGGCAACCACACCTTTGCCTCACTCCTTGCTTTCTTCCGCTCGCTTCCGAAGCTCCTCATCTCTTTTCGCTTTGTCCGCTCTTTCCTGCGCATAAATGGCTTCGAAGGCCTGTAATTGCGCCTGCGCCTTTTCCGGCTCCTTTAGCTTTTGGTAAAGCTGCGCGAGCTGGTAATGCACGTTCTTATCGTTCGGACTCTGCGCGGCCGCCTTTTCGAGAAGCGTCACCGCCTCGTCAAGCTTTCCCTGCTGCGTGTAGCACTTTGCGAGGAGAAGATTCGCTTGCAAGTAACCTGGGTCGCTGGAAACGACCAACGTCAGGTGCGGAATGGCTTCCTGCATCCGATCGCTTTTCAGCAAGATATCCGCGAGGTAGTAATTGGCCTTGAGATGATTCGGATCTTCCTGGAGGGCCAGCCGGAGTTCCTGCTCGCTATCTTTGTAGTCGGCCTTGTTGTAGTAGATTTCACCGAGAGCGAAATGAATCCCCGGAAACGAAGGATTCTTCTTCAGGGCTTCCTGGTAATCGGCGATGGCTTCAGAATAATTTTGCTCTTCGGCATATCCCTCGCCCTTGAGGACCAGCATGAAGTCAGAGTTGGGATCGACGTTTCCCAACTGGTTGATGGCGGCAATCGTTCTGCCCCGGAGGAAACGGATCAGCTCGAAGAGCGCCCGCTGGTCTTGGGGATTCTGGTCCAGCAAGATTTCGTATTCACGCAGGGCGTCGGCATAACGGCCCAGGGACCGGTAAGCCTGGGCCTCATAAAAACGCGCCCGGCGGTATTTGGGATCCGCTTCCAATTCCTTATCGAACGACTGAATCGCCTTTTCCGGGTTGTTCAGGCCGAAGTAGGAAACCCCCAAGTAAAAGTTCACCTCGGGATATTGGGGCGCGCCCTGCAATACCTTCTGGAAGGTATCGATGGATTCCTGTAACTTCAGTTCAGTCTGGTAGACTATCCCCAACCTCTTCAGAATCTCAGGTTGGTTGGGGAATTTCATCGCCGCCTCTTGATAAATTCGCTCGGCGCCGGCAAAATCCTGCGCCTTCTCCATTTCGCGCGCTCGCATGAAATAATCGTCCAGCGTTGAGGATCCCGATTGGGCAGGAAGCCAAGTACAGCAGAGGAGAAGGATAAGAATGAGCGGCCATCCTTGCCGAACTGAAGGCACAGTCATACTCCGGGGACTGTGATACATGGCGTGATTTTACCATCTTGCCCAAGCGTTTACAAAAACCATTTGGCCTTCCGTCTGCCCGCCATACGATTGACGAACTGCGTGGACGGTTACTGTGTATAATTGCTGGCGACATACGATGCGTCAACGACTGTTCTTTCTCATTCTTATGGTCTCTTTGCCTGTGGTGGCCTGCCTTGCGGCCCAGGACGCTAACGAGGCTATAGCCCAACAGCACTTCCAAGCAGCTCAAGCGGCGGAGAAGAAGGGCGACTATGACCAGGCCATCGCGGAATACCAGGAGATCCTCAAGCTATACCCACACCTTCCCGAGGTCTATAACAATCTCGGGCTGGTCTATTACGTTCAAGGGAAAAACGCTGACGCCATTGCGGCGTTTCAACAGGTGTTGGCCGCCAAGCCCGATGCTTTAGGAGCCAACCTCTTCCTCGGCATGGCGTACCTGCGCACCAACCAGTATGAGAATTCTTTGGCGCCCCTTCAAAAGGCAATTGACCTGAATCCCAAGGACACCCGTCCGTATCTCAACTTGGCCGTCAGCTACTCGGAATTAGGCCGGGACGTGGAGGCCGCGCAGGTTCTCGAGAAAGCCGCGGAGTTCTCTCCCGACGATCCGGAAGTGCAATATCAACTGGGAAGAATCTATACGAAGCTGATGACCAATGCCTATCGAAAAATGGCCATTCTCGGCCCGGACTCCGCGCGTTACCACCAAGTCATGGGAAACTCTTTTGAGGCGCGCCGCGACATGCCACACGCCATCCTGGAATACGAGAAAGCCGTGGCCATAGGTCCAAACATCCCGGGCGTACACTACTCACTGGGGAGCGCTTATTGGAAGGAGAACGAACTCGACAAGGCTGAACACGAATTCAAGGAAGAGCTTAAACTCTCTCCGGAAAATTACCTGGCGACTTGGAAATTAGGAAATATCTATC
>JASHTO010000111.1 GCA_030040515.1 Terriglobia bacterium | reverse complement strand
AAATCCACCGTGGCGTAGTCATACACGCCGCGATAGACCTTGTGGAACGCGTACTCGGCGTAGGCGGCCTGGGCGCGCTCGAGCAATTCGGCCGTGCGTGAAAGTGCCCACGCATCGATTTCCTCAAGCTGGCCCGCCTCGACGCAATCCTTGGACGGGTCGAAATCGTAGAGATTGCCGAGGCAATAGCGGAAGGTGTTGCGCAGTTTGCGATAAGCCTCCGAAAGGCGAGTGAGCATCTCCGGCGAAATCGAAACGTCATCGCCGAACTCGACCGACGCGGCCCACAGGCGCAGCACCTCCGCGCCGTGCGTTTTAATGACCTCCTGCGGCTCAATCACGTTGCCGAGCGATTTGGACATGGCGCGGCCTTGACCATCCAGCACCCAGCCGTGCGTCAACACCTGGCGATAGGGCGCCGCGCCGTTGGTTCCCAGCGCCACCAGCAACGAGCTGTGGAACCAGCCGCGGTATTGGTCGCCGGCTTCGAGATAGATATCGGAGGGCCAGGGCAAATCGGGCCGGTGACCAAGCACCGCGTAGTGGCTCGAACCGGAATCAAACCACACGTCGAGAATGTCGGTCTCGCGCCGCATGTTTCTGCCGCCGCAGTCCGGGCATTTCGCGCCGGGCGGCAGAAGCTCGGCTTCGGTGTGCGCATACCAGGCGTCAGCGCCTTCCTTGCGGAAAAGTTCGAGTGCATGAGTGGCCAAGTCCGCGTCCATGATCGGCTTGCGGCAATCCAGGCAATGGAAAACGGTGATGGGCACGCCCCAGACGCGCTGGCGGCTGATGCACCAGTCCGGGCGCTCAGCGATCATGTTGGAGATGCGGTCTTCGCCCCAGGCCGGAACCCAGCGCGTCTTCTTGATTTCCTCGAGCGCGCGCGTGCGCAGCTCGCGGTGGTCCATGTTGATGAACCACTGCTCCGCTGCACGAAAAATGATGGGATTGTGACACCGCCAGCAGTGCGGATAAGAGTGCTCAAGCGTGCCTGCCGGCCCCATCAATCGCCCACGCGCCTTCAGCAATTCGATGATAGGCGCGTTGGCGTCAAACACGCGCTTGCCCACGTATTCGGGCAGCCCCTCGAAGATTTTCCCCGCTTCGTCCACCGGGCAATAGATGTCGATGCCGTACTGCACGCCCGTCTGGTAGTCCTCGCGGCCGTGGCCGGGAGCCGTGTGCACGGCGCCGGTACCGTCCTCCGCCGTGACGTAGGTGGCCAGCACGCCAGGAATTTTGCGGTCGAGAAACGGGTGCTGGATCTCCAAGCGCTCAAGATTCCGGCCCGGAATGGTCGCGAGGATTTTGGGCGCGTTCAATCCCGTCGCTTCCATTACCGGCATGCGCCTGCGGCTTTCGATGATGTAAGCGTCGCCGTGCGGATCATCATCGCCCACCGCCACGTATTCAAAGTCCGGATGAAAGGCCACGGCCATGCTGGCGGGCAGAGTCCAGGGCGTGGTGGTCCAGATGATGACCCAGAGTTTGCGCCCCGCAAGCGCCGCGTCGAGAGTCGCGGGATCCGTCATGACGGGATAACGCACATAGATCGACGGGCTGCGGTCGTTTTCGTATTCCACTTCCGCCTCGGCCAGTGCCGTCTTGCAGTGGATGCACCAGTAGACGGCCTTGCGCCCACGATAAACGTACCCGCCGCGCAAAAAGACCAGGAACGCCTCAGCAATTTGCGCTTCGTATTCGAAACCCATCGTCAGGTAGGGTTTGTCCCACTCGCCGAATACCCCCAGGCGCATGAACCCTTGGCGCTGCAACTCGACGAATTTTTCGGCATACCTGCGGCATGCCCGGCGCACGTCCACCGTGCTCATCTGCGCCTTGCGCGGGCCCAGCTCCTTGTCCACGTTGATTTCGATGGGCAAGCCGTGGCAGTCCCAGCCGGGAAGATAGGGCGTGTTGAAGCCTTCGAGCGTCTTCATCTTCACGATGAAGTCCTTGACGATCTTGTTGAGCGCCGTACCCAGATGAATCGCTCCGTTCGCGTAAGGGGGGCCGTCGTGCAACGTGAAAATCGGCGCGTCCTTGCGCGCTTCGCGAATCTGCCCGTAGAGATTTTCCTTTGCCCAGCGGGCGAGCCACTTGGGCTCGTTCTGCGGCAAATTGGCTTTCATGGAAAATGGGGTTTTGGGTAAGTTAATGGTCTGCTTCAGGTCCAGGGGTTCTTGCATGCCTCCTCCGTCGTGAGGATAAACATTCATTATAGGAACGGTAGGCCGATGTGTCCAGAAATGTTGGTTGATCGGTACGCGGCTACTTTGAAACTACGGATTGTTCACGGCAAAGAAGCTCTTGATTGCGCGGGTCTTTCTTCATGTGAATACCATCTTTGTGCTTCGTACCGCAAAAGCAGCATGTCTTCCACTGGCGAAACTTCTCAGCGACCTGCCAAGGCCAGATTTTGCGCCGGGGCCAGCGCTTTCGAAAACATTTCTTGCACATATTGTGACGCCATCTACCAGCGCTCATGCCCTCCCTCCTGGCTCCG
>JASHTO010000110.1 GCA_030040515.1 Terriglobia bacterium | reverse complement strand
ACTTCCACGGCCACCCTCGCGTAACCTGCTGGACGTGTCATCGCGGCGCTCAAGAGCCTGAATCCCATCCTCCGGAAGCCCCACCAGCCACGCAGCAATAGGAGATTGGTCCGTAATTGCGCCGATCAAAAGGGCAGGCGTGGCTCTTTGTGGACAATGATTTTGGGAAGGACGCTCGCCAAGGGCGTCCTCCCGGAGTACCGCACGAATACGTCACTCGCAAAAGATCCGAACCTTCTCCTCATTCCTGCTGTCCATGTCAACATGAAGGTCTCTAAGCTCGTCTACCAATTCTCCCCCCTTTAAATCCCTTAGAGCGCCGAGGTCGATGCCTTTTTCTGCGAGCTTCTCGGCCGCCCGGGGCGGCGGTCGGAGTTTGACAGTTCCGGGAGTCAGCAAGTGGTGGGTTTAATCGTATCGAACGGACCCCTCACCCCAACTCCCCTGCCCCTCTTCCCTCTCCCCGGGGAGAGGGAAGGGGTGAGAGGGTGAGGGGTTTCTTGCAAGCGGTGGCGGTCAGGCCTCTTTAGAGGGGCCAGCCACCGGAAAGCCTCCGGCTCTGCCGGAGGATGATTACTTTCACCAGTAGGGGTGAGGCGGCGAAGGTGTGAAAAAATCTACTCAAAAGAAAAACACCTCGCGCAAAGACGCCAAGGCGCAGAGCATCCCAAAGCAAACAAAGGACATTTACCTTGCGTGACTTTGCGTATTTGCGCCTTGGCGTGAGATTGTTTATTTTTTACAGCTTCGCCGTCTCGCCCCTGCAAGTCCGACGGGCGAAATTAGGACACTACCCAGGGTCCAGGTTAATTGCATAAAAATGAAAAATTGGAGTACGATGGCCGGTCGGGATTATGGATGAGGAAGTGGACGTCAGGCCTTGTCCATTGGTCTCCCTAGCCGAAGCGGCGCAGAACAAAGAGAAGGGTCGAGCATGGTTAAGCCTCTTGAATACCTGACCTATCGTGGCGGGCCCGGGCACTGGTCGTGGCTGCTGCATCGATTGTCGGGGATTGGCGTTTTTCTGTTCCTGCTGATACACATCGTCGATATTTCCTTGATTGGATGGGGACCCAAAGTTTTCAATGAACTTTTGTTTCTTTATCGCCACCCTGTCTTCCGCGTCGGGGAAGTGGTCCTGGTAGGAGCGGTCTTATATCACGCCATCAACGGCGTGCGAATTTGCATCATCGATTTTTGGCCGCAGACGATGGCCTTTCATCGCAAGATGAGTTACGCGGTGGGAATCATTTTTGTGATTCTCTTTATCCCCACGGCCGTATACATGTTGAGTTTCATCATCAAGTAGGGGGAAGGAAATGAGCGGAGCGGGAAAACCTCGACCGGAAAGCGGCCTGGAGCTCTATGCCTGGGTGTTCATGCGCATTTCAGGTCTTGCCTTGCTCTTTCTGGCGCTGGGGCATCTGCTGATCATGCACTTGATTAACAACGTTGAGGTTATCGATTTTAAGTTCGTGGCGGCGCGCTACGCCACGCCCTTCTGGCGGACCTACGACCTGCTGATGCTGTGGTTCGCGATGATTCATGGGGTGAACGGGCTGCGCACGGTGCTGGTGGATTACATCGGCGCGCGTGGATGGCGGGTATTATCGCTGGCTTCCCTCTTCGTGGTGGGTTTTGTTTTGCTCACCTTGGGCTCGCTGGCTATTTTGACATTTCATCCGCCCACCACCCCTTAGCGGGACGCGGCCGGAATTTGGCGACGAACATCTTGAGGACGCATCGCCGGAATGGCGACAGAACGGACAGCCAATAATAGGTTTCGAGGCTTGAGGACATGGTTCAACGTTACGATGCCGTAGTGGTGGGAGCGGGCGGCGCCGGCCTGATGGCCGCCTTACAACTGGCCGGACATGGAAACGTGGCGGTGCTCAGCAAACTCTATCCCACGCGCTCGCACACGGGAGCGGCGCAGGGCGGAATCGGCGCGGCACTCGGCAATCTGGAAGAAGACCACTGGGAATGGCACATGTTCGACACGGTGAAGGGCAGCGACTACCTGGCGGACCAGGACGCCGTCGAGATCCTTTGCCGAGAGGCCATTGAGACCGTTTACGATCTGGAGCACTGGGGCCTACCCTTCAGCCGCACTCCTGAAGGCAAAATCGCCCAGCGTCCTTTCGGGGGGCATACAAAAGAGTTTGGCAAGGCTCCCGTGCGGCGCTCCTGCTACGCTGCCGACCGCACCGGGCACATGATCTTGCAGACCTGCTACCAGCAGTGCATCAAGCACGACGTGCACTTTTACAACGAGTATCACGTTCTCGATGTGCTGATTGAGCAGGGGCGCTGCGCCGGCGTGGTGGCCTTCTGCCTGGCGACTGGCGAAATTCACACCTTTCACGCCAAGGCGGTGCTGTTCGCTTCGGGTGGCTGTGGCAAGATGTATCGGGTCAGCTCCAATGCCCACTCTCTGACCGGCGACGGCATGGCGGTGGTTTATCGCCGGGGAATTCCGCTGGAGGACATGGAATTCTTCCAGTTCCACCCCACGGGCATTTACAAAATGGGAATTCTGCTGAGCGAGGCGGCGCGCGGCGAGGGCGCCATTCTGCGCAACAAACTCAATGAGCGCTTCATGGAGCGCTATGCACCCACGCTGCTCGACCTCGCCCCGCGCGACATGGTTTCGCGTGCCATTTATCGCGAGATTCGCGAAGGGCGGGGAATCGACGGCAAGAACTACGTTCACCTGGACATGACTCACCTGGGCAAAAAAGTTCTGGACGAGAAGCTTCCCGACATCACCGAATTCGCCCGGACCTATCTGGGCGTTGAACCTCTCACCCACCCGGTGCCCGTCCAGCCCACGGCCCACTACGTGATGGGCGGGATTCCCACCGATATTGAGGCCCGCGTGGTGATCGACGATAAGAACACACCCTTGCCGGGACTCTACGCGGCGGGTGAAGTGGCCTGTGTTTCCGTACACGGGGCGAACCGCCTGGGAACCAATTCGCTGGTGGATATTCTGGTCTTCGGCCGGCGCGGCGGCCGCCATGCCGCGAAATTCATCCATGAGAACGATTGGGCCCCGCTCCCCGCCCAGCCCGAGGCCGCCGCTCGCGACATGGTAAGCCGGGTGCTGAATTCCACCGGCAAGGAGCGCGCCGCCGACATTCGCGATACGCTTCAGGATGAAATGATGGACAAAGCCTCGGTGTTTCGCGATGCGCAGGGGCTGACGGCGCTGCGGAAGAAGCTCGGTGAGTTGCGCGAGCGTTATCGCCGGGTGAAGTCGGAGGATCGCGGGGCGCACTACAACACTGAGTTGCTCGAGGTCATCGAACTGGGCTGCCTGCTGGACGTCGCTGACGTGCTGGTGGAAAGCGCTCTGGCGCGTGAAGAGAGCCGCGGCGGGCACTATCGCGAGGATTTTCCCAAGCGGAATGACGTAACCTGGCTGAAGCACACGCTCGCGTACCAGACTTCCAAGGGAATCGAGTTGAAATTCAAACCCGTGGTCATCACCAAGTTTCAGCCCATGGAGCGGAAGTACTGACAGGAGTTCATAATGCAGGTTACCCTGAAGATTAAGCGCTTCAATCCCGACAAGGACAAGGAACCATGGTGGGGCGAGTATAAGTTTGACGCCGAGCCGACCGACCGTCTGCTGGATGCGTTGAACCACGTGAAGTGGTATCTCGATGGAACGCTCACCTATCGCCGTTCATGCGCTCATGGAGTTTGCGGCTCCGACGCGATGCAAATCAACGGGCGAAACCGGCTGGCCTGCAAGGTGCTGCTCAACAGCCTGGGCAGCACGATTACCATCGAACCGCTGCGCGGCTACCGCGTCATCAAGGACCTGCTGGTGGATATGGACGCCTTCCTGGCCAAGTACCGCAGCGTGAAGCCCTACCTGATTACCCATGGGCCTGAACCTGAAAAGGAACGCTTGCAGTCGCCGGAAGACCGCGAGAAGTTTGACGACACCACGAAGTGCATTTTGTGCGGGGCGTGCACCTCGGGCTGCCCGTCTTTTTGGGCTGACGGTGAGTATATTGGACCCGCGGCGATCGTCAACGCGCATCGTTTCCTGTTTGACTCGCGCGACGAAGGCGGCGAAGAGCGGATGGAAGTTTTGAATACTCTGGAAGGCGTGTGGCGCTGCCGCACCATCTTCAACTGTGTGGAAGCCTGCCCGCGCGACATCAATGTGACGCGCGCCATTGGCGA
>JASHTO010000109.1 GCA_030040515.1 Terriglobia bacterium | reverse complement strand
CCATGGCGCAGATGCCTCCCTCGGCGTGGGATTGGATCGGTCGAACCATGGACCTGGTGGTTCGCACCCACGAAGGAGTGTTCCCTGCGGGCGAACTGAGAACCACCGTGGCGTCTATAGCTCCCGGCGTTCCACTCTACAATCTCTCCACCGAGAGGGAAAAAATTTCCAGCACGCTTGAGGAGTCACATTTTGACACATTCCTGCTTTCTATTTTTGCCACGCTCGCGCTGGTGCTTTCCTCGGTGGGAATTTACGGCGTTCTGTCATACGTGGTGGCGCAGCGCACGCGGCACATCGGGATTCGCATGGCGCTGGGCGCGACGCCCGCCCAGGTTCTTCGGGATATTCTCGGCTACGGCCTGCGCCTCGCGGGTGTGGGATTGGCGCTCGGACTTGCGGGAGCGACGCTGGGCACGCGCTTGCTCACCTCATTTCTCTATGGGGTCAGGCCAGCCGACCCTCTGACCTTTGTGGCCATTTCCCTACTGTTGGTTGCCGTAGCCCTGCTCGCCTGCTACGTTCCCGCCCGCCGCGCAACCAAAATCGATCCCATGGTCGCATTGCGGTATGAATAGGGAACAACCATGAACACCTTGCTCCAGGATTTGCGATTCGGGTTGCGCCTTCTGGCCAAAAGCCCCGGCTTCACTACGGTTGCGGTGCTGACGCTGGCGCTGGGGATTGGCGCCAATACGGCGATGTTCAGCATCGTCGATGCCGTATTGATTCGCCCCCTGCCCTTCGATGATTCCCGTCACCTGACGGTGCTGTGGCAGAGGGTTCCCCACTTCGGGACCAATGCGTTCACCACTCCCGACTTCCTGGCCTGGCAGCGGCAACAGGTCGTTTCGATGGCCGCAGCGACAGAAGAAGGCGTGACGATTGGTGTGGGGGGCAGGCCCGAGCACGTAAATGGAGGCGCGGTCTCTGCCAGCTATTTCTCCATCCTGCGCGTCACCCCCACGGTGGGCCGAACTTTTCTGCCGGAAGAGGACCAGCCGGACAGCCGGCGGGTTGCGGTGCTAAGTTACGGTTTATGGCAACGGGACTTCGGCGGCGATTTGGGCATAGTGGGAAAGACGATTCCCCTAAACGGCGAGCCCTGCACAGTGATTGGAATAATGCCGCAGAGCTTCCGGAATGATTTGCAACCGGATGTCGAGCTTTGGGTACCACTTGAAAGCGCCCCCAATTTCACCACCACTCGCCAAAGCCGCAGTGTTCACTGGCTAATGGTCATTGGCCGCTTGCAGGCGGATATGAGCCTCAAGCAGGCGCGGGCCGCAATCCACGCGATGGCGGCGAGTCTGGGTAAAGAATACCCGCAGACAGACGCCCGCCTGGGCTTGGATGTCACCACGCTCTCTGATTATCTTGTGGGATCAACTCGCCCCGCACTGCTTCTGCTTTTCGCCGCAGTTGGTTTCGTTCTGTTGATCGCGTGCGCCAACATTGCCAACCTGCTCCTGGCGCGTTCCACAGGTCGTGCCAGAGAGCTTGCCTTGAGAATCGCCTTGGGAGCTGGACGCGGACGCTTATTCCGGCAGATGCTCACGGAAAGTGTTATGGTCTCATTTCTTGGAGGAGTCTCAGGATTGTTCGTCGCCTTTTGGGGCCTTCACCTGCTCCGGGTTTTGAATCCCACCAACATTCCTCGCCTGGACGAGATTGGCATCGATCCGAAGGCGCTGGCGTTTACGCTGGCACTTTGCATGTTGACGGGGATTCTCTTTGGCCTGATTCCAGCCTACGAAGCTTCCAGCACGGGCCTCAACGCAACATTGAAGGAGGGCAGTCGCACTGCATCTTCAGGTTTCGGCCAAAAGCAGTTCCGCCACCTGCTGGTAGTCTCTGAAACCGCCGTGGCGCTCATGTTGCTCCTCGGGGCCGGGCTGATGATCAGAAGTTTCCATTCAATTCTCCAAACGCCTCTGGGCTTTAACCCGCACCAGATGCTGACCCTGCAGATTACCTTCGGTCAGCCTTCGCGTTCGGCCGAAGAGACGCAGCTTTTTTACCGCCAGGTGCTCGACCGCGTGAAATCCATCCCGGGAATTGAGTCCGCCGCCATTGCCCGCGACCTGCCGCTGGCCGGCGCCAATCCATCGTCCCCGTTCAAAATATCCAGACGTCCTGACGTGTCTCCAGATCAGTTGCCGATTGCAAGGTATCGCGCGATAAGCTCCGGATACTTTCACACCATGCAGATTCCCTTACTCAAAGGGAGAGATTTTACCGATCAGGACAGCCAGACAACGCCCGGAGTGGTCATCATCAACCAGGAAATGGCCAAGGACTTCTGGCCCCACCAGAATCCGATCGGGGAGAAGATCGAACCGGCAGTTGGTGCCGGCGGATGGTGTGTGGTAGTTGGGATCGTGGGAAATGTGAGGAAGGGTGGGGCACAATTCCCAATTTTCCCGACGATGTATTACCCTTATCTCCAAATCCCTGCCAAAGACATCCCCCTTATTGAAGGTTCCATGAGGGTGGTCATTCGCAGCCCGTTGAATCCCCAGGCTGTCCTGAATGCCGTAGCGGTAGAGGTCGCGGCGGTTAGCAAGGAGGCACCATTGTATGGCGTTCAGACCATGGACGACCTCGCCTCACATTCGATCTCGCAGCCGAAGTTTGACACCGTCCTGCTCGGAACCTTTGGACTGCTGG
>JASHTO010000108.1 GCA_030040515.1 Terriglobia bacterium | reverse complement strand
ATGCAAATTGCGGGAACCAGCAGCAGCGCTCAGACCGTTGAGCTGACGAACCCCGGAGATGCCCCGATGCCGATTTCCAGCATCACAACCAACGGCGACTTTGCTCAAACTAATGACTGCGGGACCGCACTGGAACCAGGCGCGCACTGCACGATTTCCGTGACCTTCAAGCCGGGGGCGGCAGGAAAGAGCACCGGCAAGCTGACCGTCACCGGCAACAACAACGGAGTCGTGGGCAGCGCGCAGACACTAACGTTGAGCGGCACCGGGACGCAGCCCGTTATGCCTCATCCGGTCGAAAATGCTCCTTCTCCACAACCGTAGTTGCAGCTCGCGGGGAAGGTTAACGTCAGAAACTTAATTCGCCAGCTCGACGATTGTGGCGCCGCTTCCTCCCTCCTGAGGCGTGGCCGGATAGAACTTTTCGACATGCGGATGGTCGGCGAACATCTCATGCAGAGCCTTGCGTAAGATTCCCTTGCCGTGGCCATGAATCACGCGCACACGGGCGCGGCCGGCCAGAAATGCCTGGTCCAGGAACTTGTCCACCTGCTCGCGAGCTTCTTCCGCCGTGGTGCCGATCACGTTCAATTCCGCCGGAGCCTCGCTTTGATACGAGGATTTCGCCGCCGGCATTGGGGCTGCCACGCCGCCAGGCGTGACTTGCGTAATTTCATCCTTGCCGACCCGCATTTTGAGCCGGCCCATCTCCACTTCCACCTGCCCATCATCCAAAAGCGCGCTCACCACGCCGGGAGTTGAGACATTCCGGATCTGCACGCGCTGGCCGACGGCCAAGCGCGGCGCAGGCGCTGGGTGAGGCGCGGCTGCGGCGTCGCCCAGAGCTTCCAGAACCTGGGCGTCCCACTCGGCGCGGGCCGCGCGCACCAGATTGCTGGCGATTCGCTCGCCGCGCGCGACTGCCTTGGCCGGCGCGGATTGCCGGCGCAATTCCTCGAGCGATTGCTGCCACTCTTTGGCGTATTGCTTCAGCGTGCTTTCCAGGCGCGAATCCAGCTCGCGCAGGCGGGCGCGGCGGTCCAACTGGAATTGCCGCTCCCATTCCGCACGGCGATTCTCCTGCTCCTGCCTTTGGAGTTCCAGCGCCTCGCGTTGGCGGTCCATCTCCGCCCGCTGCTGGTGCAGGCCGGCCACCAGCGCCGCGGCTTCGGCGTCAACGGGATCAAGGAGTGAACGGGCCTTTTCCACGATGCTCGCTTCCAGGCCCAGCCGCGCGGCGACTTCGAGGGCGCTCGACTTTCCCGGCAGGCCGACGAGCAGGCGATAGGTCGGCCGGAGCGTCGCCTCGTCGAATTCCATCGCGGCGTTCACGGCTTCCGCGGTTTCCGCCGCGTAGGCCTTCAGGCGCGAATGGTGCGTCGTGACCACGGTAATTGCGCCGCGCCGGCGAAAGTGCTCGAGAATCGCCACGGCCAGCGCCGCACCCTCGTTGGGCTCGGTGGTTGCGCCGATTTCATCGAGCAGCACCAGGTCATTTGGCCCGGCGGCCTGCGCCATGGCCGCAATGTTGGTGACGTGCGCGGAAAAGGTGCTGAGGCTCGCGGCGATTGATTGCTGGTCGCCGATGTCGGCCAGCACGCGCGTGAAGAGCGGCAGCTTCACTTCCTCCGCCGGCACCGGGATTCCCGCCTGCGCCATCAGCGCCACGATGCCGATGGTTTTCAGAGCGACCGTCTTTCCGCCGGTGTTGGGACCACTAATGATGAGCGTTCGTTTGGGAGGCTTAAGTTCGAGGCTAAGGTGGATAACCCGAGAATTCCCCCCACTGAGTGCCATAATCAGCAACGGATGTCGGACGCCTTTCAGACAAATTGTCCGATTTTGGATAAGCTCCGGTGTCGTACAGTCGAATTGTCCAGCGAATGTTCCGCGCGCGAACGCCCAATCGATTTCGGCCAAAATTTCGGCGGCGCGCTTCAGGTGGTCGCGGTGATCGCACAATTGCCTCGTGAATTCACCCAGCAGGCGCTGCACCTCGGCGAATTCGCGATCCTGAAGCTCCACCAATTCGTTGTTGAGGACCAGGGTTTCAAGCGGCTCGATATAAACCGTCGCGCCGGAGGAGCTCGCAGCATGCACCACGCCCTGCACGCGCCGCTTTTCCTCCGCGCGCACGGGAATCACGAAGCGGTCATTGCGAATGGTCACCACGGCATCTTGCAGGACGGAGTCCTTGGAAAATCGCTGCATCACGCGCTCGAGGCTCGACTGGATTTCCACTTTGGCGCGCTCGATGTGCCGGCGCACGCGGCCAAGCTCGGGGCTGGCGGAGGAATCCACCGTGCCATCGGGATTGATTTTGCCCACGAGGTCAGCAACCAGCGCTCGAAAATCGGGAATCCCGCCGGCCAATTCCGCCAGGTGCGGAGTGGCGGGGTCCGGTGCGTCCTTCTGCGCAAACGTGCGGTAGACATCCAGCGCCGCCCGCGCCACTTCCACCAGCGCCAGAATCTCCGGCGCCGCGAGCGTGAGCCCTTCCACGCGCAATTTGTCGAGCAGGGCAGACGGCTCCGGCAGCGAGGCCAGCCCCGGCCGCGTGCCCTCGCGCAGATATTCCCGAGCCTCACGCGCCAAATCCAAATCGCGCTGGATTTTCTGAAGGTCGGTGTGCGGCCCCACGCGCTCAAGCAGCGGAACGCTGATGGGCCCGGAAAGAAACCCGCGCAGCATCTCGATAACGGCAGGAAACTCCAGCGTCTCCAAGGAAAACAGGTCAAGCGAGCGGAGAATGGGTTCATGCTCAGCCATGGCAGAGTATTTATTGTAGACGGGAAAATGGATTCGGGGCACGGGAAACGGGATGGGGGGAAGGGTAAAGTGGGTAGCGCAGAGTTGCCCCGCGTTTCGGGGCTACTCTGCGGTTTGTGGATGGATCATATAGATCCCGAGATTACGCGCCGCAGAGTAGGGCCATGAACACCCGACTCTGCGCGGCACCGCTCCCGCGGACGTGGCAGACAAGAGTCTATGAATTCTCGGCTCTGGCGACGGCGATAGCCTTCGCCATTAGTGACGCAATAAAATTCTGAAAATTCCGTTCAGGAGCTGGCTCACGATACTTGCCCTTCGGACCGTCCTTTGCATTAGACATTAAAAAACACGCGGCGTCGTACAAGCGCTCGCGCACGAGCTTGGTTAGAAGAATTTCGTACCGCTTGGCGTACGATGATTCCTTGAATTCCGGAAATACCTTAAAGTGCGGTTCGCGAGCACGGACCGGAGAGAGCGAGCCGGGCGCTTCCTCGAGGAGCATCAAGTACCCGAGCCACGGGCGCGCGGAGGGCTTGAAGGCTCCCTCCCGATATGCCGCCCAAATATCACTGGCGCTTCCAATCGCTTCCTCGGTGCGGTTGTTGTAATTGTTTCCGAACGATCCGACCTGGGATTTGAACTCGATCCCGGCGATCAGCTTTCCACCCGAGACTACGAGCAGGTCCCACTGTTTCTCGGGCCGGTACCAGCCGGGAAGCTCGACACGTTTCTCACAGTAGACATGAGCCTTCGGCAGGCCGCTCTCGCAAAGCAGGTCGCGAACGAGATTAATGAAGCCGTTCATCTGCGCTCCGCCCGTGACGGCCGAGCGGGCTCCCGCGTCCTTACTGCCAGAAACGGCCCCCTGCTTTTGGGCTTGCACTTCCCGGGTGCTCCAGAAGTGCTTAATGGCGGACCGCAGGCGCTTTTCAAGCCGGGAGTCTGGGTTCATTTGTGATCGTTCAGTTGCCGAACTCGAATGTTTGCGGTGCTAAATAGTGAGGCAGTTTCTTCCGCGATCCGCTTGTGCGCGGCCTGGAAGTAATGGCGATCCACCTCGAATCCGATACTGTTGCGGCCTGCCTTGGCAGCCGCGACGGTGGTAGTACCGCTGCCCAGAAACGGATCGAGGACCGTATCGCCCACGAAGCTGAACATGCGGATCAGCCGCGTTGCCAATTCCGTCGGATACGGAGCGGGATGGTGGCGCGTAGATGCCCCCGTAATTCCCGACCAGATTTGCTGAAACCATTCCTTGTGGTTTTCCGCCGAGATGACGCTCAAAACGCGAGTAGCCACGTCGGGAGTGCGATAGCCGCCCGGCTTGCGCTCCATGAGAATGAACTCGATGTCATTCTTGATGACGGAATTCGGTTCGTAGGGCTTGCCGAGGAAACCGCCACCGGTATCCACCTCGTAAACGGCATTGGCGATTTTGTGCCAGATTATCGGCGCAAGGTTATCGTAACCCAGTTTGCGGCAATGCTCCTGGATGGAAGAATGCAGGGGAACCACCGTGTGGCGGCCATTGTTTTTTCGCCGCGAGAGGCACACATCTCCCACGACACAAATCAGCCGGCCGCCCGGAACCAGCGCCCGAAAACAATGTGCCCAGACCTTATCGAGCTCGGTCAGGAACTCGTCATAATCGTCGATGTGCCCCATCTGCCCTTCGGAATCGCGGTATTCCTTGAGCGTCCAGTACGGTGGCGAGGTGAGCACCAGGTGCACGCTGGCGGGTGCCAATTCGCCCATTGCGCGGGCATCGCCGAGACTGAGGATATGGGACGTGGGAACCTTCTGGACCGTCAGATCGATAAGCTGCGTCAGTGCCGGGTCGCGGGCAATTCGTGGAATGTCCGTCTGAGGGTTTTCGAGAGGAAAGACCTCAGGTGGAACGAATTCGGCAAGGTCTATCGTCGCGTCCGGCTGAAGGTCGCGCTCGTATTGCGGGTCATTCCAGTTGGGTAATACGGTCATACAGAATGGTACGATTATAGCGAAAATCATGCCGAAAGGCCCGAACTTATGAACTCACTTGAAACGGCACAAGTGGAACGGCCAGATCCCGACATCTGGTTACGTGCCGCAGACTAGGGCCAAGAACGCCCAACTCTGCGCTACCCCGCTCGGGTGAACATGACCGGGATGGCCATGCCACGTGTGCAAACGTGACATCAATTTGGCCATGAAAGGGGTAGAATCATTCCAGGCGCGATTGACGGGGGTGATTATGCGCGTTCGGTTCATTCTCGCCGTGGGGTTTCTTCCACTCGTCGTTGTTCCCACACTGAGTCGAATCCATTCGGGCATAGCTGCCGCAGTTCCGCCTGCCTGCGCTCCGGCGCAGCAGGCTTCCGCCAATCCGGGGAAAGGGAACAGCAAGACATCGCCGCCTGCGCCGGGCTCTGAGCGACCGAATAAGTTTGCTGCCTCCATGGCGGCGCTTGAGCATGGCACGCTCACCGTTTGGCTTCCCAGGACTCAACCTCGCGGCCAACCCGCGTGGGAGATGGTTAACCCTTGGGATACGTTCTTCATCCCGAAGTTCAAACAAGACTTCCCGGATTCCAACTTGCACTTTGAAATCATGGAGCGTCAGGCGCTGGACACGGCATTGCTGTCTCCCCAAGGCCAGCCACTTCCCGATGTGGCGCTCGTCGAGGACTTTCGGGACTACGCACCTCTGCGCGAGAGCGATGCGGTCATCTCCATGTGGGGCATGTCGCGCTTTGATGGTGGCCGGTGGGTGATTTTCCGGCAGTCGCCCCATCTGGAGGCGGCGCGAGCGTTCCTGCTGTGGCTGGCGCACCCACCCCACTACAAGCCATCATGGAGTGTCAGCACAAAGTCGTTGATCCCGACTGACCAGGCTGATGTCGAGGCACTGGCACAGGAAGCCGTGCGGGACTATGTGAACGAGGACCACGATGCCCTCTCGTCGATCATGGACAACCAAGCCGCGCGCTTCATGACGCCAGTACATGACGGCATTGGAATTTTTGCGGTGTTCAATGATGTGATGGTGGTGCCTTCGATCGTCGAGCCGATCTTGAGCTTCGGCAACTCCAAACTGGCCTTCGTTCTGGTGGCGGCAAGCGGGGAAGGGTTGAAAGACTTCGGGATGATCCATTCCTGGATCATCCTGAGAAACGAAGGAGCGGGCTGGAGGGTGCTCCATCTCTCGCCAGGATGGTCGCTTCCCTCCTCGGAAGAGGTGATGAGGTCGTTTGACGGCCTTGGTTTCGAAGACGGCATCGGTGATGCTGCACCCGAAATCTCACTGATCGGACCGCCAGATCACGCTGAGTTTCCATACCGCCCTGGGCCGGAGATGGAGTGGGCGAAAATTGAGCCGGCGCCCACAACCTTCATCCTTGAATTTCAGCAACACTTCGTCTACGCGAGGGACCGGGACCGTTGGGCCGTGAGCGACCTTCTGCTTGTCTCGCCTCTCTCCGACGGGCCGACCATACGCAAGCGGTATTCAGGTGGCACGGGGCTCTGCCGCTGGAGAGTTTGGGCCATCACTAAAGGCGGGACCGTCAGCCTAAGCGAGTGGCGCACCGTCACCCTCGTCCCCTGAACGGACACCGTTCTGCGCCATACGCCTTCCGGCGCCCTGCCGCCAGGTTTGGGTAGGGAAGGGTTCGGCCCTTCCGCGGGAGCCCGTAGGGCTCCCCTACCAAATATTAGGGAGCGCGTGCGGTTTCGGGGACGCGATAGTTTTTCCACATCGTCGCGCACGGAACCGCCCGCGGCGAGCGGAACTATCGGGCAGGACACTACGTTCTTAATTTTTAGCGATCAGATTCACGTTCAGTTTCATCCCGACGACGTCGGCATAGCGCATCAAGGTGTACACGTTGGCGCGTTCGGGCCGGCGCTCGGTTCTGCTCACCTGCGGCGCGCTCGTGCCCATGTGGCGGGCTACTTCCTGCTGAGTAAGGCCTTTGCGCTTTCGTTGCCGGGCGAGGGTGATGCCAATCCTCAGGACTCGTTTTTCCTCATCGAAAGCTTTCGCCACATTGGGCTTCTTCAGTTGTTGCTCCAGATAGCCATCCCATGATCTCTTCATATTCATTTTTCCTTCTGAGTAGGCAGCCACAGTCAATGCTTTTCTGACTGTGGGTTCTTCTTCCGCCCGCCCCCTAGCTTAAAAGCCCACGGTCAGGACGGCGCTGACCGTGGCTACCATCTCGCTCCCGCGAGCCACTGATAAATCGCCTCGGTCACCAAATCCAGCGTCGCCTGGCCGGAGTGGTTCGGCAGATACAGATTATTGGTCATCACCGAAAAGACCACGCGCCTTCCTGAAGGCAGGTCCATATAGCCGGAGAGTGTGTCGACGTGCTGCACGGCTCCGGTTTTGGCGTGGATTCTTTCCTTCATTTCGTCGCTGGTGAAGCGGTGGATCAGCGTGCCATCAACTCCGGCAATGGGAAGTGAATCGAAATAAGCCTGGAAGTTCGGTGAGTTCGCCATGTGGAGGAGCAGCTTGACGGCCGCGTTGGGTGACACGAGGTCCTCGCGGGAGAGGCCGGAGCCGTCCGAAATGTAAGTTTCGTCGGGCGGAATGCCCACCCGCTGCTGGAGGAACACGTTCAGCGCGGCAAGCCCTCCCGCCAGGCTGGCGCGCTGATTCACTTCGCGCCCCAGCGTGCGCAGGAGCATCTCCGCGTGTAGGTTTTCGCTCTCCTTGTTGACTACTTTGATGGCCTCGCGCAGCGGGGGCGAGGCGTGGTCCGCCAGCACCAAGCGGGCGGGTTCAGGATTCGGCGGTGAAGCAGCCTGCCAGCGCGTGGAATGGCGCACCTCGATGGGGCAATCCGCTACGATTCCCCGCTTGCGGAGGGCGGCACGGAACAATTCCCCCACGAGCTCGGGTGGATTGTAGATGGCCACGGTTTCAAGATTCTCGCCGGCATCAACCGGAACCTGGCCCCAGAGATCCATCTCCATGGTTCCGGGCCGGCGCTCGAGAGAGTAATGCTGCTCGGAGCCTTTTTCGCCCGTCAGGATGTGATTGCGAAGCAAATAGTAATCCGCCACGGGTTCGAGCAGCGCCTGGGCTTCGTCTCCGGGCTTTTCTCCCGGCTTGATGTGTAGGGTCAGCAGATTATCATTGAAAGCCAGGGCGGTAACGGGTGCTCCGTAGCCCCACTCGAGATCGTCGGCGGCCCAGTTGGGGGCGAAGGGCTCCCAGACGAAATAACTGTCGTCGGCGATGATTTTGCGCACCACCTGGCGCACGCCACGGGCCTTCACCTGGTTGGCAAGCTGCTGAATGAAGGTGTCGGGAGCCTGCTCGGGACCGTGGTAGACGTAGGGGAACGTGCGCGGGCCAAGGTTTGGGTCGCCGCGGCCGACAAGGTAAAGGTCCCAGACGCGCCCTTCGGCATCCGGGGCGGCATCGCTTTCCACCGTGGTGTGGAAGGTGTAGTCCGGGCCGAGCTTTTCGAGCGCCGCGGCAGTGGTGAACATCTTCATATTGGAGGCGGGAATGAACAGATGGCTCGCATCGCGGGCGTAAAGGATTTTTTCGCTTTTGAGATCAAGAACCTCGATGCCCCAGGAAGCGTGTTGCGCGTCGTTTTCAGAAAGGATTTTGTCGATTTGCTTGTCGAGCGCGGCGGGCTGGGTTTTGGAG